>JAEXRB010000014.1 GCA_023438325.1 Pseudomonadota bacterium
GGCTTGAAGCGACATGGGCGTGCTCCAGGATGCGCCATTGGCGCCGGTGGTTCCGGCGGGTGCAACGCGACAGAGGGCCGCTTCGGCCGCAGGAGCGGCCAATGCGATGGCGAGCGCGCTCAGGCGCAACAGATGGGATGGGAGCATGATGATCTCGACTGGCGTGGAATGGTGTGTGTCCAGTTGTTAACGCGGGATCACGGACAAAACCCCCGGAGTGATTAGAATCGGACGCATGGATGATTCAGGTTTCGCTCAGGACGTCAGCGCCCAGGACATCACCGCACTGCTCGCCGGCTGGCGACAGGGCGACGTTCACGCGCGTGAAGCACTGACCCAGTGCGTGTACGTGAACGTGCGCGCCATCGCGGCACAGGCCCTGCGTGCGATGCCGGGCGCAACCTTGAGCGCCACGGATTTGGCGCACGAGGCGTTCTTGCGGCTGTTGGGAAGCGAACTGGATTGGGCCGACCGCCAGCATTTCTTCAGCGTGGCCGCGCAGGCGACCCGGCAAGTGCTGATCGATGCGGCACGCAAGCGGCTCTCGGACAAGCGTGGCGGCAACGTCCCGCGCGTGGAGCTGGACGAAGTGCAGCACTTGGCAACGGCGGAAAACGACGCGCAAATGATCCGCATCGACGAGGCCTTGCGTGACCTGTCGGTGCACAACCTGCGCCATGCGCAAGTGATCGAGATGGTTTATTTTGGCGGGCTGAGCCGCAATGAAATCGCGACCGTGCTCGGGCTTTCCGACACCACCGTGGATCGTGACCTGCGCCTGGCCCGCGCTTGGCTCAAAGCGGCACTGGCGCCATGAGCGCGCCGTCACTGGCGCGCTATCAAGACGCTTTCGAGCGACTTTCAGCGCTTCCGCCGGACGAGCGCGAGGCGGCATTGGCGGCGTTGGAGCTGGATCCCGATGAACGCGCCCTGCTGCGTCGCATGCTTGATGCCGATGCCAGTCAGGACGATCCCCTCGCACAAGCGTTGAGTGCTGCGGCGACGCAATGGGTCACGCCGCGCCGGGAACGCCTTGGCCCGTATCGTCTGCTGCGCGAGCTGGGTGCCGGCGGCATGGGCACGGTGTTTCTGGCCCAGCGCGTGGACGGGGCATTCACCCAGCATGTGGCGATCAAGCTGCTGCGCGGGTTTCCCACTGCCGAGGGCTTGCGTCGGCTACGTCAGGAGCGCCAGATTCTGGCTGGTCTGGATCATCCCAACATCGCCCGCCTGCTCGATGGCGGCGAAACGCTCGATGGCCAGCCATGGCTCGCGCTGGAATACATCGACGGCTTGCCGCTGCCCGTCCATGCCGCAGAACGTGCGCCGCGCTTGCGCGAGCGTCTGGCGCTGTTCGATGCGGTACTCGATGCCGTCGGCCATGCCCACCAGTGCCTGGTGATTCATCGCGACATCAAGCCGGCCAATGTGATCGTCAGTACCGCAGGCGAAGTGAAGCTGCTGGATTTCGGCATCGCCCGGCTGGTGGCTCTGGATACCGATCCAGACGACAACGCCACCTCGACCCGCATCTTCAGCGCCGGATACGCCAGCCCCGAACAGCGCGCCGGTGGCGCCATCACCACTGCTAGCGACATCTACAGCCTTGGCGTCTTGCTGCGCGAACTGCTGGCCGGCCTGCCGCTGGATACCGAACTGACCGGCATCCTCGCCAAGGCCACCGACGAAGATCCGGCGCGGCGATACGTCAGTGCGGGCGAGTTTCGGGATGATCTGGATCGTTACCGTGATGGCCGCCCGGTACGCGCGGCACGTTTCACGCGCGCCTATCGGCTGCGCAAGTTCATCGGTCGCCATCGTCTTGGCGTGGCATTGTGCCTGCTGGGACTGGTGGCGCTTGGCGCATTTGTCTGGCGATTGGATATCGAACGCAACCGTGCCCTTGTCGCCGAGCGGGCTGCATCGCGTGATGCACAGCGGGCGAGGGCGGCGCTGACTTTCCTGACAGATGCCTTCGAGGCCGCCGCGCCGGGCAACGCCCTGAAGCAGGTGGTGAGCGTGCGCGAGTTGGTCGATCAGGCCAGCGCGCAGATGGACATGACAGCCATGGATCCGGCCGTGGCCGCATCGATCCAGCGCATGTTGGGCCGCATGTACGACTCCTTCGGCGACAGCGAGGCAGCTTTGGAGCGCTTCCGGCTGGGGCTGGACGGCGCGCAGCCGGAGGGCCGTCTGCAGGCGCTGGAGCTGGCCCGGGACATGGATCAGTACGCCAACCTGCTCGGCATGGTGGATCGCACCTCCGAAGCGCGCGAGGTTGTCGATGCGGCACCGCAGTTGCGCGAGCATTTTGCTCCCGACGATGCCGTCGCGCGTGCGCACAGTCTTTTTTCGTTGGCCGTGTGGCACCGCAATGCCGGCCAGGCCAGTATGGCCATTCCGATGTTTCGGCAAGTGCTCGGGATGTCTGTCCAAGGCGTGGCGCTGCCGGTCGATCTCGAGCTGAGGACGGCAGGGTTCTTGTCATCGCAGCTGATTAAGCAGGGCTCCTGCGAGGAAGCGATCGCGGTTGTCGATGACGGTTTGCAGCGGCTTTCCGGTGCCAGTGTGTCCGAGGGGCGGCGTTGGTGGTTGTTGCGCAGTCGTGCTTCGGCCATGCGTGCTTGCGGGCGGCCTGATGTGGCCGAGACGGTATTGCGTGAATTGATCGCTACCCAGGGGCGGGCAGGTGGTGAAAGCGGCATGACGATGCTGCAACTGAAAAACGAACTGTCGATTGCGTTGGGTGATCAGGGGCGCTATCGCGAGGCGGTGGCCTTGATGCAGGAGGTGCACCTTCCCGAGGGGCTGGGGCCATTCAACCGTGCCGTCCTGCTCGCCAATCTGGGCAAAAGCTTTGATGACGCCGGTGACTATCCGCGCGCGCTGGAGCTGGTCGAGCAGGCCCGGGCGATCCTTGACGAGGGCGGCATCGATGTCGATAGCGATGGACAACGCACCATCGCGCGCATGCAAGCGCGCCTGCTGGCCCTGACCGGACAGACGGAGGCGGCGCTTTCGGCGCTGAAACAATTGCGTGAACGGGCACGTCGGATCGACGGCGATGAATCGTCCGAATACATCAACGCCACTTGGCAGCTTGCCTTTGCGATGAGCCGGGCAGGGAAGGATGCGGAGGTGCCGGTGCTGCTCGACGAGGCGGAGCGTTTCTGGCGCAAGAAACTTCCCGCCACGCATCGTTCCTTCGCCTTGATCCACGGTGTCCGCGCCGATCTGGCAATGCGGGCCGGGCAATGGGAGGTCGCGGAGCACGCGCTGGATTCGGCACGGGAAATCCTTTCTCAAGCCGCCGCACCCCGCAGTGACGCGGCGGTGATGCAAGGCAAACAAGCTGACCTGCGCTTGCGTCAGGGCCGCGCCGATGAGGCCCGCAATCTGCTCCAGACAGCGCTTCCGGTGATGCGCGATGCCTTCCTGCCCGGGCAGGTCGACCGCGCCGCGGCCGAGCGTCTGGCCACGCAGTTGGGGATGTGATCGCTGCGCGGAGTCCGCAGGTCGATGCTCGGCGCAAGAGTGATCGGGCCGTAATGCTGTAAAAAGCAGTTCCGATTCCTCATTCCCGGCCCGGCATGCCCATCGCTCCTGTCACTCTCGCCCTGATCGCGCTCACCTGCGCGGTGTCCTTCTTCGCCTGGAAGCAGCCTGACTTGCTGCAACGTCTGATCCTGTGGCCGCCGGCGATCGCACGCGGCAAGGAGTATTGGCGCTTGCTCAGCTACGGCTTCATCCACGCCGATGGGCAGCATCTGCTGTTCAACATGATCACGCTGTATTTCTTCGGCAGCGCGATGGAGAACTACCTGACCCAGCTGGGTTTGCCATGGCCGTGGGGATTCGTCGGCTTCTATCTGTCTGCCTTGCTGGTTTCGATTCTGCCCAGCTACCTGCGTCACCGCGCCGATCCCAATTACCGCAGCCTGGGGGCCTCGGGCGCGGTATCGGCGGTACTGTTTTCTTTCATCTTGATCCAGCCGTGGTCGCTGATCATCGTGTTCGTGGTGCCAGTGCCGGCGATCATCTACGCGGTGCTGTACGTGGGTTTCAGCATCTGGATGGAAAAGCGCGGGCGCGACAACGTGAATCACAGCGCGCATCTGTGGGGTGCAGGTTACGGCGTGCTGTTCACCGTGTTGTTGCAACCCAATGTGCTGGGGCACTTTTTCTCGGCCTTGATGAATCCCAGGTTCTGATGGCCCGGGCCCTGGCCCTGGCAGCTTCAGTGGGTGGATGAGGATGCCGGTTTCTTCCCGCCACGCAGGTCCAGTCGCACCCGGATGATGCCCGGATCGTCAGGCAGCACTTCGCGCCGGAAACCGAGCGACTCGGCCAGCGACAGCATGCCGGTGTTCTCGTCCAGCACGTCGCCGTAGATCTCGGTGAGGCGTTTGAGTTTGGCCCAACGGATCAGCTGCTTCATCAGCATGCGGCCCAACCCCTTGCCGGTGAGGAATCGGCTCACCAGGATTGCGAATTCGGCCCGCTGCGTGCCTTCGTCGATGGCCAGGCGCGCCACTGCGCCCACCAGCGCCTCGCCGGGAGGCAGCGGTTCGGCGGCGACGAGGGCAAATTGCGTGGCCGGGTCGATCGTGGTCAGGCGCCGGGTGAGGTCTGGCGTGAGTTCCTTGATCGGATGCAGGAAGCGCATCCGGATTTCCTCGGGCGAGAGCAGGGAGAAGGTCTGGCGGATCGGTTCGGCATCCGCCGGGTCGATCGGGCGTTGCCACAGCACGCGGCCATCGTCCAGTTGGATGCGACGTGACCAGGGTTGCGACATCGGCGTGGTTCGGATCGGCATGGGTCGGTAGCGGCTGGATGGAATCGAGCGGGACGCAATGATGCCCATGGGCTTGTCCTTGGGAAGAGTGCCGGCAGGCACAAGCTGTATCGCGCAGACTGGCATGAAACACGCGCAAGTGTCTCCCAGGGCCGCATTTGTTGCAATGCAGCATGTTTCGGTGAGCCTGTTCCAGTTGCGCTTCCGATGCCTCTGGCAAGGGCAAAAAGACGGTTATATCGTGGAAAATCGTCGAAATGGGCACAAATGTCCGAGCCCGAGGGGTTTCGTGTCTTGATGTGCAGCACTTGGCCAGGAGGCGGCTGTCTTGCTTCAAGCCGCCATGCGATCACGCAGCCAGGCTTGTGCCAGCAGCCAGTCACGTTGCACCGTGCGGTCGCTGGTTCCCAGCGCGGCTGCGATCTCGCCCACATTCAGGCCGACGAAATAGCGCAGTTCCACGATCTGCGCCATGCGTGCATCGAACTGTTCCAGCTCGGTCAGTGCTGCATCCAGATCGATCAGGTCGCTGTCGCCGGGAATGGGCAGTTCCATCATTTGCGTGAAATCGTCGCGCAGCCAGCCACCACCGCGTTTGCTGGCCGTTGCCGCACGGACGCGGTCGATCAGGTGCTGACGCATCATCCGCGCCGCCGCGTTGAGCAAATGGGGGGTGTTTTCGAACGAGGCCGGCTCGTGGTCGAGCAGGCGCAGCAGCACGTCGTGCAGCAGTGCCGTGGTCTGGATCGTCTCGTGGCCCTGATGCCTGCTCAATTGGCGGGCGGCAATCTGGCGCAGATCGGCGTAGACCCGCGGCAGAAGGAGATCCAGCGCATCGCGGTCACCGGCCTGCCAGCGTTGCAGCAGCACGGTGGTGCCATCTTCATCGGGTCGTTCGGGATGCATGGATGAACCTTACGGGTTGCCGCCGTGCCTGGGCAAGGTGAGTGGGCATGTCGGGGTTGCGCGGGATTTTCCGTATCCCCGGCGAAATCACACTTTCACCGAGGAGGTCATCATGGGCTATCTGTATCGCATTGCACTGGTGTGTCTGGCTTTTCTGGCTTGCGTCGCACACTCACCCGCCTTTGCACAGGCAGGGTACTCACCCATGCCTGAGTGGGGCGCAGGCGGATTTCGGTTTGAGACTTTCAATGGGCGTTCGACCGGAAACTACAATGGACGCGCCGTGGCAAGGCTTGACAGTGGAAACTACGTGGTGGCCGGTGACATTTATGGCGGCACGCTCACCACCGTACGCAATTTGGGATTGGTGAAGTACAACGCGCTGGGTCAAAGGGTTCCCTGGCCGGATGTTTCTCCCAAGCATGCCATCGTGGGGAAGCAATATGTCGTGTTTCCAAACCGCGACCTGTGGGGGACGACGCGGCAAATCGTGCAGGTCCACGATATCAAGGTCAGTGGTTCGCTCATCTACGTGCTTCTCACGTTCATGGAGAACGGCGTGCATCGGCCGGCCATCGTGCGCTGGAGTGAAAACGGAGGTTTCAGGGGGTGGTGGTCCTTCGCCCCGGCGGATGCTACCGGGCTGAGCTTCGGTGTTTCCATGGACATTCTCGGGCGTAATATCGTGGTGCTCGGTGCCCGATCGCTGGACATCAACAGCTCGGACGGCGGTTACTGGGTCACGCGATTGACGATCAACAACGACGAATCCATCACCCTCGGCTCCATCACCACTTTCAGTGCGGGCAGTCGGATCATCCCGGCCGACATCGCGTTCGAACGACGCACTTTGCTTCTGCCGGTGGGGGCGCCGGCGTACTACGTCGCCTACACCGTTCGCAGCATCAATTCGCAAGCGACGTGGCCCTGCATCCACAAGGTAGGGTCGAACAACGCCAGCGAAACGGATTTCGGATCCAATGGCTATCGCTGCAATCCGTGGTTGGCCAACGACACCAACTTGTATCGTGATGGTGCGGTCGCGTTGCATACGCGGCTGCAATCTGCCGGTGGCTTCCCAGTGCAGTACAAGGAAGTCCTTCACCTTTCCGCGCTCGTGAGCAAGCCTGCCAGTGGCATCGGGCTGCTTCGGCTGGTGGATGGAGTGCCGGATACGAGTTGGGGTGCGAGTGGCCTGGTTAATTTCGGCGGCTGCATGTCCGGCAACGGCGAAGGGTGCAGTACCCATCCAAACCTCGGCGATACCTCGCACATCGCATTGCCCGGTGCGCTGCATGCCGATTCAACTGGCGTGTACGTGGCGGGCAGAACGTTCACGCCGGTTCTGTTCGGCACCCCGCAATTGCCGCCGCAACGCCGCCCGATTTTTGCGCATGTGAGCGATGACGATGGCACGTTGTTGTCCTTGCAGGAATATGTTCCGGGCAGCAATTCACGATTCACCGCATTCGCCCCGGGCGATCTTGTTGCCGGGCACCGCGAGTTCGTGGCGGTGGGACTCACCCACTACCAGAACACGCAGACGCTGGATGACGGGCCGACACAGATCATCGCTACGCGCCTGCTGCCGCGCCTCGATCTTTTCAGCGACGGTTTCGAAAACTGATGCCTGCACACGGCGGCGGGAAGATGCGATGCTGCCGCCGCCGTTCCGTGCCAGACGAGGCACTCAAGGGGGAAAAACCACGATGGATGACCGCGAACGCAGGGCGCTGACCTTGGCTCGCCTGCTTCTGGAGCACGATGAAAGCCGGCGCGAGGCGCTGATCTGCGAGCACTGCGCAGACGATGACGACGTGGCGCAGCGCGTCCGGGCGCTGCTCCGGCGCACGCAGGATGTGGCGGACGACGGGCTTTCCTCGCCCGCGCGCGATCGCGATGAAGCCGCTACCGATCTTCTGATCGGCACGCGCCTGGGGCCATTCCGGGTGCTCGAACGAATCGGGCGCGGCGGCATGGGCGTGGTGTATCGGGGTGAGCGCGAGGGCGCGGATTTCCGTCAGGAAGTGGCGCTGAAACTGGTGCGCCGCGGTTTCGATTTCGACGATGTGCATGCACGTTTCCTGCGCGAGCGACGCATTCTGGCGCGATTGGATCATCCGCACCTTGCCCGCTTCATCGACGGCGGCATGGCCGAAGATGGCAGGCCATGGTTCGCGCTGGAGTTCGTGCACGGTGAGCGCATCACGCGCTGGTGTGACGCGCAGCGCCTGGACATTGCCGCACGCGTGCGGCTGTTTCTGGATGTCTGCGCCACGGTGCAGTACGCCCACTCGCAACTGGTGGTACACCGCGACCTGAAGCCGGACAACATCCTCGTGGATGCCCAGGGCAAGGTGCGCCTGCTGGATTTCGGCATCGCACGCCTGCTGGGCGATGACGAGCAGAGCTTGACCATGACTTGTGCCGGGCGCGGTTATGCGATGACACCGGAGTACGCTGCACCCGAACAGTTCGACGGGGGCAATGTCGGGATCGGTGCGGATATCTACGCGCTCGGCGCGGTGCTGTACGCGCTCATTGCCGGTGTGCCGCCGATTGCGTTGGAGCGCCGTGGCGACATGCTCGAAGCGGCGCGAACCGTGCGCCAGCAGCCAGCCCAGGCGCTGGCCGCTGCCATCACCCCGCCTGATGCCGGGGAAGCACAGGAAGACGCGCAAAACCGCCGTCTGAAGTCACGCGGCATCACTTCCGGCGCCTATCGTCGGATCGTGCGCGGTGATCTTTCCCGCATCTGCGAGAAGGCGCTGGCCAAAGAGGCAGGTCGCCGCTACATCTCGGCCGCAGCACTGGCTGACGACTTGCAGCGCTGGCTTTCCGGCGCGCCGGTGCAGGCCACCGGAAACTCCTTGCGCTATCGCGCGGAAAAGTTCGTGCGGCGCAATGTGGTCGCCACCGCCATTGCCTCCGTGCTGACGCTGGGCCTGATCTTTGCCAGTGGCTTTGCCCTGCACATGGCCTTGTCCGAGCGCCAGCAGCGCCAAGTGGCGCAGATGGAGCTCGGGCGCGCCAACGCGGTGCGTGACTACGTGACCTTGTTGCTGCGCAATGCCGGTCAGGCGCGTGGTGCGAGTGCAGACGGGCGTGAAGCCATGCGGCAAGGCGCCGAAGCACTGCGTGCGCAGTTTGCCCAAGCTCCGGGCGACGGCGCCCAGACGATGTTGACGCTGGCCGAACTGTTCACCACGCTGGGTGATGCCGAGGGTGCTTCGCCGCTTTTGCAGCAGGTGCTGGACTGGCCCGGCGTGGAGGCACACCCGGATATGGGAGCGCGGGCGCGTTACCAATATGCGCAAATCCAGTACCAGCGCGGTCAGCGCGAGAGCGCGCAGGAACTGTTGCAAAAGGCGCAGGCGCATTGGCAGGCGGAGCCCATCGCCATGGCCGCCATACTCAACGAAAGCCGCAGCCTGGAGGCGCAACTGTTGCGTGCCCAGGGACGGCTCGCCGAGGCGGTCACGGTGTTGGATGCGGCGATCAAAGAGCGCCGCGAGCGGCTGGGCTTGCATGATCGTGAACTGGCATCGGCCCTGGCCAATCGCGCGCATATGGCCCTAGAGGGTGGGGAGCACCAGAGCGCCTACGAGTTCGGTGACGAGAGTCTGAGCCTGTTCCGCGAGCTGGGCCTTGAGCGCACCATCAATGCGCTGGGCGCGCTGAACAATCGCGCAGGTGCGGCATTTTTTCTCGGGCGTACCGATGAAGCCATCACCGACTTCAGAAAGATCGTGGAAATCCATCGCGAATTGTTCGGGCGCAATTCGCAATTGGCATCGGTGGAAATCAATCTCGCCCGCATCCTGACCGCGAATGAGCGTGCCGAAGAAGCGGTGCCGCTGGCACGCGAAGCACTGGATATCTCCGTCGCCGAACGCGGCGAGATCGCATTGCCCAGCGTGCTGGCGCGCACGGCGTTGGCTGAAGCACTGGCCAGGGTGGGGCAGGTGGAAGAGGCCTTGCCGTTGGCCGAACGTGCCGTGGCTGATGCGTTCGAACATCACCGCGACAGCAGTGCCCCGGTTTATCCCATCACCCTCGGGGCCCGCGCCATGGCACGGGCGGCGGCGGGCGATGAGGTCGGCACCAAGGCGGATCTGGATGAAGCGGAGGCATTGCTCCAGGCCATGGGTTCGGCGGGCAGCGTGCAGTTGATCCGATTGCGGCAGTGGCGGACGAAACTGCTCGGGACGTGAGCACGGCTTGCCGTCCGGGCGCACGCTGCGAAGCCTTGGGCCGCGACGCAGGGTGAGAGGCGATCACTCGCGCTTCAACCACTCCAGCCGCCAGCCGCCGGTGCCCTTCTCGCCAAGTGTCGCTGCCACGCGTGGCAAGGCGGTGGCGAGGGTGTCGTCCAGTTGCCAGGGGGGATTGATGAGCAGCATGCCGCTGCCGTTCATGCGCAGCGGCGAATCGTCTGGGCGTACGCTCAGTTCGGCCGTCCAGATGTTCTTCGCCGGCAGGTTGGCAGCACGGCGCAGGAAGGGCTGCAAGGTGCGGCGCTGCTTGATCGGATACCACAGCGCGTAGATGCCCTGAGGCCAGCGCGCGAGTGCCGTGCGCAGTGCGGCCAATGCGGTGTCGAACTCGGCAAGTTGGGTTTCGTAGGGCGGATCGATCAGCACCAGACCACGTTTTTCCGGCGGCGGCAATAAGGCTTTCATTGCGTCGTAGCCATCGCGCTGGTGCACGCCGATGCGGCGCTCGCCGGCAAACAGCGTTTTCAGTTGTGCGGCAGGTTCGGGATGCAGTTCGCAGCAGGCCAGGCGATCGCTGTCACGCAGTGCATCGGCGACCAGTTGCGGCGAGCCGGGATAGAAGCCTTGCGCCAGATGCGGCTGCACGGCATCGAAGTAGCGGCGCAGTGCAGGCGCATCACCGGGGGCAGGTTTCAGTTTGCCGATGCCGGCGGCCGCTTCGCCGGTTTTTCCGGCTTGTTCGGAATTCAGCGCATAGCGGCCTTCGCCGGCATGGGTGTCGAGCACGAAATACGGAGTCAACTTGCGTGCCAGCGCATCCGTCAGTGCCAGCAGGCACAGGTGCTTGAGCACGTCGGCGTGATTGCCGGCGTGATAGGCGTGGCGGTAGTTCATGTGTCGCCCAATGCGCGTTGCGCGGTTTCGCGGATGAACTCAAGCAGCGCGGCCAGGCCATTGCTGCGGGTCGGCGAGAGGTGTTTGGAAAGCCCGATGGCGGTGATGTAGTCGGGCGTGGTGGCGAGGATTTCTTCGGCACTGCGGTGCGAATAGACGCGCAAGGCAAGGAAGATCAGGCCAGAAACGATGGCCGAATCGCTCA
>JAEXRB010000025.1 GCA_023438325.1 Pseudomonadota bacterium
CGCCGGCGCGCGGCGCCGCGGCGAAGTGGAAATTGTCGAAGGTCTGTCGGCGGGCGACCGGATTGTGATCGAAGGCACCGGCAAGGTGCGTCAGGGTGCGAAGGTACGCATCGCCACCGAGTCACCGGCCTGAAACCGGAAGGAAAATCAAAGCCATGATCCTCTCGGACATCTCGATCAAGCGGCCGGTACTGGCGACGGTCATGAGCCTGCTGCTGGTGGCGCTCGGCACGATGGCATTCACCCGGCTTACCCTGCGTGAACTGCCGGCCATCGATCCGCCCATCGTGTCGGTGCAGGTGCTCTATCCGGGCGCCTCGGCCGCCGTGGTGGAAAGCCGCGTCACCCAATTGCTCGAAGATGCAGTGAGCGGCATCGAAGGTGTGGAAACGCTGGAATCGCGCAGCGCCAACGGCCGCTCCAGCCTGAGCATCGAATTTTCGCTCAACCGCGACATCGAGGCCGCCGCCAACGATGTGCGCGACGCCATCAGCCGCATCCAGAACCGCATGCCGGACGAAGCCGATCCTCCTCAGATCGAGAAAGTGGAGGCCGACGCCGATCCGATCCTGTGGCTCAACATGAACTCCACGACGATGGATACGCTGGAGTTGACCGACTACGCCAACCGTTACGTGGTGGATCGGCTCTCGGCACTGGATGGCGTGGCCAATGTGCGCGTCGGCGGCGAACAACGCTATTCCATGCGCATCTGGCTCGATCGCGAAGCACTGGCCGCACGCGGCCTGACCGTGGCCGATGTGGAAGGCGCGCTGCAAAGGGAAAACATCGAACTTCCCGCTGGCCGGATCGAGTCATCCGAACGCGACTTCACCCTGCGCGTCGCCCGCGCCTACCTGGAACCGGATGATTTCGCCGCGCTGGTGCTGCGCAAAGGCGACGATGGCTATCTGGTAAGACTCGGCGATGTGGCGACGGTGCAGCGCGCCTCCGCCGAACGCCGCTCGTATTACCGCAGCAACGGGCAGAACAATCTCGGCCTGGGCGTGGTGAAAACATCCACCGCCAATGCGCTGGACGTGGCACGCGCCGCACGTGCGGAAGCAGAGGAAATCCAGCGCTCGCTGCCCGAAGGCGTCAACATCTTCCCGGCCTTCGACAACACCGTGTTCATCGAGGCTGCCGTGGAGCGCGTGTACTGGACGCTGGCCGAGGCGATGGCGCTGGTGCTGGTGGTGATCTTCCTGTTCCTGGGCAGTTTCCGTGCCGCAGTGGTGCCGGCGGTAACCGTGCCGGTGTGCCTCATCTCGGCCTTCATCGCGCTGTATGCATTCGGCTTCTCGATCAACCTGCTGACCCTGCTCGCACTGGTGCTGTGCATCGGCCTGGTGGTGGACGATGCCATCGTGGTGCTGGAGAACATCCAGCGTCGCTGCGACCTCGGCGAGCCACCGCTGGTGGCGGCGATTCGCGGCACCCGGCAAGTGGCCTTTGCGGTTATCGCCACCACCGCGGTGCTGGTGGCCGTGTTCCTGCCGGTCGGCTTCATGGAGGGCAACACCGGCCGTCTGTTCCGCGAACTCTCCGTGGCGCTGGCCGCCGCCATCGCGATATCGGCCTTCGTCGCGCTGACGCTCACGCCGATGATGTCCTCCAAGCTGGTGCGCCCGCAGCAACATGCCGGCGGCTTGGTCGGCTGGGTCAACCGTCAACTGGGGCGACTCTCCAGCGGCTATCGCCGCCAGATCGAACGCACCAGCCGCATGCCGCTGCTGTTCGCGCTGCTCATGCTCGGCGCGCTCGGCCTGAGTCTGGCACTGGTGCGCGTGGTGCCGAGTGAATTGGCGCCGCCGGAGGATCGCGGTGCGTTTTTCGTCACGTTCCAGGGGCCGGAAGGCGCCGGTTACGACTACAGCGTGCAGCAAGTGCAGAAGCTGGAAGCCACGATGACGCCGTATCTGGGCGAAGATCAGCCATTGGAGCGCGTCAACACACGCGTTCCCGGCGGTTTTGGCGGCAGCGAGGAAATGCACACCGGCATGGCGATCGTATTCCTCAAGGATTGGCGTCAGCGCGAGGTGACAACCGCGCAAGTGGTGGAAAGCCTGCGCGGCGCGATGGGCGAGATTCCCGGCGTGCGGGCCTTCCCGCAGGTTCGTACCGGCTTGGTGCGCAGTCGCGGCCAACCCTTCAGCGTGGTGCTGGGCGGGCCCGATTACGAGGAACTGGCGCAATGGCGTGATCGCATCCTGGCGCGTGCCGAGCAAAATCCGGGGCTGTTCGCGGTAGATTCGGATTACAAGGAAACCCGTCCGCAGGTTCGCGTGCAGATCGATCGGGCACGCGCCGCAGACCTGGGGATTTCGGTGCAGGACATCGGCCGCACGCTGGAAACGATGATGGGCTCGCGTCGCGTCACCACCTACGTCGATGCGGGCGAGGAATACGACGTGATCCTCCAGGCACAGCTTTCCGATCGCGGTTCGCCCTCGGATCTGGAAAACATCCATCTGCGCACACGCGGTGGTGACCTGGTGCCGCTTTCGAGCGTGGTGACGCTCACCGAGCTGGCCGAACCAGGCACACTCAACCGCTTCAACCGCCTGCGCGCCATCACCATTTCCGGCGGCCTTGCACCCGGCTACACACTCGGCGAGGCGATCGCGTGGGTGCAGCAGGTCGCCGCCGAGGAGCTGCCGGACATCGCCCAGATCGACTTCAAGGGCGAATCGCGCGAATACATGCAGGCCGGCGGCGCGGTGATGTTCACCTTCGCGATGGCGTTGCTGATCGTGTATCTGGTGCTGGCGGCGCAGTTCGAGAGCTTCATCCATCCCATCGTCATCATGCTCACCGTGCCGTTGGCCGTGCTCGGCGCGCTGATCGGGCTGTGGATCACCGGCGGTTCGCTCAACCTGTTCAGCCAGATCGGCATCGTGATGCTGGTGGGCCTGGCGGCCAAGAACGGCATCCTGATCGTGGAATTTGCCAATCAGCTGCGCGACGAAGGCAAAAGCGTGGACGAGGCCATCGCGGAGGCCGCCTCGGTACGCCTGCGTCCGATCCTGATGACCTCGGTCGCCACGATCATGGGCGCGGTGCCCTTGGTCGTGGCTGGCGGACCGGGCTCGGCCAGTCGTGCCACCATCGGCGTCGTGGTGATCTCCGGCGTCGCCTTCTCGACACTTCTCTCGCTGTATGTCGTGCCGGCGTTCTATCGTCTGCTCGCACCACACACCCGCTCGCCGGAAGCACTGGCGCGCAAGATCGAATCACTGGAAGACACCACCCCCACTGTCGGAGGCCACGCATGAGTCAGGATGGACCTTTCTGGCCGACGCTGCCGCGTCAGGGCCAGCGCCGCGACAAGCGCACCCGCGAAAGGGAGCGCGCGCAGGCCGGTCCGGATGCGCCGCGTGCGCGCACCGAACGCCCTGCCCCGCCCGCCATGCGTGATGAAGAAACCCCGCGCCCGCGTGATCCACGCCGCGATGAGCTGCGCGTATTCGGTTTCAACGCCTGCCTGGCCGCCTTCGCTGCACGTCCACACGACCTGCGCAAGGCTTACCTCAGCGCTTCGCGCATGGGGGCGCTGCGCGAATTGATGGCGTACTGCGTCGCACAGCGACTCGGTTACCGCGTGGTGGAGGACGAGGACCTGGCCCGCCTCACCGGCACCAGCCATCACGAAGGCGTTTGTCTGGACATGCGGCGGCCACAAGAGCTGACGCTCGATGCCGTGCTGGCACAGCTTCCGGAATCGCAGCCGGCATGCATGCTGTGGCTGGATGGCGTCGGCAATCCGCACAACTTTGGTGCCGTGTTGCGCTCGGCCGCACACTTCGGCATCGCTGCCGTGCTGCTGCCCGGGGATTCGGAACTCGCGCTTTCCGGTGCAGCGTGCCGCGTTGCCGAAGGTGGTGCCGAAGCCGTGCCTCTGGTGCGTCTCGGCGATGACGCCGAGGCGATCGGCACGCTGCAAGCCGCAGGCTTCCGGCTTGCCGCCACCGTGCCGCGCGATGGCCAATCCCTGTTCGGTGCGCGCCTGCCCGAGCGCACCGTGTTCGTGCTCGGTGCAGAACGCGAAGGCATGCAGCACGAGCTGATCCAGCGCTGTGATCTTCGCCTTACCATTCCCGGCACAGGCCAGGTGGAAAGCCTCAACATCGCCAGCGCGGTTGCGGTGCTGCTGGGCGCGTTCGCCAGCAGCGGCGCGCATTCATCCACTGCACGCTAAGGTTTCCGGCGTTTTCGCCAACGAAACACCCCCATGCCTTCGAACTTTCACCAACACTTCGCCCACTTCCTGCTCGTCGCGCTGCTCTGCGTTGCCGGCATCGCTAACGCCGCGCCGCGTTTCGAAGTGGACTACCGCGTTGCCTTCGTGCCCAAGGACGGCGAGGCCGAAGTGACCATCAGGCTCACTCCGGGCAAGGCCCGCGTTTCGCGCCTGGTATTCACGATGCCGGAGGATCGCTATTCGCGTATCGGAGGCGACGGCAAGATCAAGCGCGATGGTGACCTCTTGCGCTGGGAGCCATCGAGCAAGGGCGGCACGCTGCGCTATCGCTACCGCATCGACAAGAAGCGCAGCAATGGCGCCTACGATGCCCGCATCACGCCCGATTGGGTGATCGTGCGCGGCGATGGGCTGGTGCCATCGGCTCGCGTCACCACCACGAAGGGCGCGCGCTCGGACGCCACGCTGCATCTGGATTTGCCATCGGGCTGGAGCCACGCCGACACGCCATGGCTGGCCAGTAGCGACGGCAAGGCATTTCGCGTCATCAACGACGAGCGCAGCCTTGCTCGCCCGACCGGCTGGATCATTGCCGGCGACATCGGCACCCGGCGCGACGTGGTGGAAGGCATGGAAATCAGCGTCGCCGCACCGAAAGGGCTTTCCACCCACCGCATGGACCTGCTCGCCATGCTCACTGCCACCGCGCCGGTGATGCTCGATGCGTTCGGCTCCCTGCCGGAAAAAATCCTCGTGGTGCGCGCAGAAGACCCGATGTGGCGCGGCGGCCTGTCCGGCCCGCGCTCGCTGTGGATGCACGCCGACCGCCCGCTGATCAGCGAGAACGGCTCGTCCACATTGATGCACGAAGTGGTGCACGTGGTCACGCGCATTCGCGGCGTTACTGGCGATGACTGGATCGCCGAAGGTCTGGCCGAGTATTACGGCATGGAGCTGCTGCGCCGCGCCGGCCTGCTCAGCCAGGCCCGCTTTGACAAGGCCATCGGCTGGATGCGCCGCCATGGCCGAGAAATCAAAAGCCTGCACGCCAAACACTCCTCCGGCCCGCGCACCGCACGCGCCGTGGCGCTGTTCGCCGATCTGGATGCGGAAATCCAAAAGCGCAGCGATGACAAACAAAACCTCGACCGCGTCGCACGCGCGTTGATAAGCGACGGCAAGCGTGTCTCGACGGCCGATCTGCACGAGGCCGTGGAACAGGTGCTTGGCGGCCCGTCGAAGGTGCTCAAATCCACACTGCTGGACTGAAACGACACATTCGCCAAGGAGGCGCGTCAGATCCGCCGCGCCTCCAGCACCGCCGGTACGGCCTCGATCTTCGCCAGCAACTGGCCAAGTTGTTCGAAATCACCCACTTTCAGAGTGAAGCGCAACTCGGCACGATTGGTTGCCTCCTCCACGCGCGTACCAACCGAAAGTATGTGCACGCTGCTTGATCCGATCACCGTGGTCAGATCCTTCAGCAGCCACTTGCGATCCCAGGCCCGTACCAGCACATCGACGCTGTAACTCTGTCCTCCCTCCCGCCCCCACTCCACCGGCAGGATGCGTTCGGGCGAGCGCGCCACGAGCGATTGCAGCGCAGCGCAATTGGCGCGATGCACGGTCACACCGCGACCACGGGTGAGATAACCCAGGATCGCATCACCGGCCACCGGCTGACAGCAACGAGCCAGTTGCACCATGAGATTGCCGACACCTTCGATCAGGAAACCCCTGGCAGGCTTGGGCGGTTTGGCGAGCGCGCCACCCAACCCCGTGATTTTCGGATCAGGCGGTGCCTGCCCGGGGGCCTGCGCAGCCTCATGCAGCGCGCGCGCCACCTGGCCGCTGCTCACATCACCCAACGCCACGGCCACATGCAAGTCATCGAGCTTGCTCAGCCGCAACTTGCTCAGCACCGGAGAAAGATCGAGCTGATGCAGGCCCAGGCGCTTCAATTCCTTGTCCAGCAACTCGCGCCCGGCTTGCACATTGCGCGAGAAATCGAGCTTGTGGAACCAGGCCCGCACCTTGTCGCGCGAACGTGCGCTGGCCAGATAGCCTGAGCCGGAAGCCAGCCAGTCGCGTCGCGGCTCGGGCGTCTTGCTGGTGAGAATCTCCACGCGCTCGCCACTGGAGACCTGGAACGTCAGCGGCACGATGCGTCCATTCACTTTTGCGCCCCGGCAGCGATGCCCGACTTCGGTATGCACGTGGTACGCGAAATCCAGCACCGTGGCGCCGCGCGGCAAATCGATCACCTGCCCTTGCGGGGTCAGCACGTAAACCCGATCTTCGATCAGCTCGGTGGAAAGCCCGGCCAGCAACGGCGCATCGCCTTCGTCTTCCTTGCTGCCGTCCAGCAGATGTCGCATCCAGGCGATCTTGCGCTCGAACTCCGCGTCGCCCGCACCGCCCTCCTTGTTGCGCCAATGCGCGGCCACACCCCGCTCGGCGTGTTCGTGCATTTCCTGCGTGCGTATCTGGATTTCCAGCGACTTCCCATACGGCCCGATCACCACCGTATGCAGCGATCGATAATTGTTGGCCTTGGGGTTGGCAATGTAATCATCGAACTCGCCGGGAATCGGCGACCACAGGCCATGCACTGCGCCCAGCACCGTGTAACAGGCTGCAATGTCATCCACCAGCACGCGCACCGCACGGATGTCGTAAAGATCGTCGAACGAAAGCGCCTTTTTCTGCATCTTTTTCCAGATGCTGAAGATGTGCTTGGGGCGCCCAACCACTTCGGCGCGAACACCTGCACGCTCCAATGCCTGGCGCAATGCGCGTGTGGCCTCCTCGATGAAGCGCTCGCGATCACCACGCTTTTCGGCCAGCAGCGAAGCCACGCGGCGGTAGGTTTCAGGCTGGAGAATGCGGAAACAGAGATCCTCCATCTCCCATTTGAGCTGCCAGATGCCCAGGCGATTGGCGAGCGGTGCATGGATGTCGGCAGAAAGCCGCGCCAGGCCTTCACGCGCCTCGGGATCGAGCATGGAAGCGCGCCGCAAACGCACGAGTTGTCGTGCCAGCAGGATCAACACCACGCGCAGATCGCGCACGATGGAAAGCAGCAACCGGCGCAACCCCTCCGTACCGGAACGCGCGCCACGCTCGCCATAGATCGACCAGACCTTCTCGGCCTCGCGCTGGCCTTCGATCAGGATGGCCGGCACCAGATCGGAAGCGATCCTTTCGGCAGGCACGCAGGCGTACAACAACGCGGCAGACAAGGTGGCGGCATCGGCACCCAGCTCATCCAGCACGACCAGCGTCTGCGCGATCTCGGCCTCGCATTCGGCAGCAGGTGATTGCGCGGCGACGGCATCCGCCACTTTATCCGGCAATGGAACACTGAGCCGCCGCGGACTGGCGAACCAGGCTTCCAATGTTTCGATGTGCTTGCGTCTCGCGCCCATGGCAACGAGTGGACTCCAAAAGAAGACGCCGGGGCCAGCCCCGGCGTCGCATGTTCAAATGACTATCGAGCTGACGCTCCTGATCCCATGTCTCACAGTCCTCGCGAAAGGACTTTCCCCTGTGCATCGTCCTGATAGCGACGATGCAAAGCCGGTTCAAAGCCGGTGAGACATGTGGTCGGCAAGTATCGGTCAGATCATCACTGAAGAAACTGCACTTCCAGATTGCAGTTGGCGGTAACTGCATTGGCTCGGAACTTCACGGCACCGCTGGGCGTATCGACACCGGCATAGATGAAATTGCATCCCGGCTGCGGCACCACTGCGGCGTAGTACCCCGAAGCGGCAAAAGTCCAGAACTCCGCGCTGGTGCCATGCGTGATCGGATCAATCACCACCGGCAGCACATCACCGGGCGAGCTCCCCATGGGAGCAATGGTGCCATTGAGTTCGGAACCTGCCGCCACACTGATCGTGGCGGTGTACTGATTGATCGCAAAGTTCGCGGACAATTCACAGCCGGCGCTGGTGATCGGCCCGGCGGTACCGGTACTGCCGGCAAGGGAGATCGTGCCACAAGCACCCGACGTACCTGTGTTCGTCACTGCACCATCAAGGTGGTAGCCCGTAGCCGGCACCACGGTGAACCCCGCATTTCCACCATGCACGACGGTTGGCGAATCCAACACGAGGCTGCCATTGGTCAGATTCGGGGACACCGATACCGGATGGGTGATCAGGACGAACTCGAACTGCACCTGGCAATCCTGGGTGATGTTCGGAACCATATAGCTGCTTCCAAACCACGCACCCGGGAGCGACGGACAGCTGCCCGTCACTACTACATCGTACTCGCTGCCGCCCGGTGTGACAGCGAAGGTAGCCGCCTGCCCATACTGCACAGTCACGCTGTTCGGGGCCGCCGGAGATACGCTGCCATTACCCACAGCCGTCGCGGTAACGGCGAACTGCGGCACCTTGAAGGAGACGTTGACGGCACAATTGGCTGTCACCGCTGACGTTTGCCAGGTCGCGCCGCTGACATGAGTGACACCACCGCAGCCGGAAATGTTGTCGACCGCATATCCGGAATTGGGCGTAACTGTGAACTGAGCCGGTGTACCGTAATGGACGGCTTGCGACGGCGGGCTGATGGCACCATTGGCTCCCGCTGATGCCGTCACCGTCGGCATACTGCGGAAATTGGCCGTCACAGCGCAGGAGATGGTGCTGGTGGTCGTGAACGCACCACCGGATTCACCCACGCTCGAGGGCGTCCCGGTGCAGCCGGTGAAACCGATGAAGGTATATCCGCTCGCGGCGGCGGCGCTGTATACCAGTCCCGTCGTGCCCGGCGGGCAGGTGGTAACCGCACCGGCCTCGGCAGAACAGCCGGCCGGCACGGAAACCCGGTTGATCGTGCCGCCAATGCCACCGGAAGCGCCATTGGTGGTAACGCCACGTGTCACCTGGATCTGATCCACCACGCGGATGCGCAAACTGCGACTGTTATCACCCTGATTCATTTCAATCGATGCATCAGGCTTGGAGAACACGGCCACCTGTATCAGCGCCATGGCTTGAGCACCACTGGTATCTGTTCCGGACGACCTGCGCGTCAAGGTAAAAGTGCGCTGCTGACCTGGCGCAAGATCACCCAGATGTTGCAGGAAGCGATTAGTGCCGACACCATTGAAATTGGGTGCGGTGCCGGAGCAATCAGTTCCTGTAGTGCTAGAGCCGACTTTACAGCCCACACGCGTCACGACCGGCCCCAACAAACTGTTGCTTGTAGGCACGAACTCGCTGACACGCACATCACGTGCTGGAGTGGTGCCGTGATTGCTGATGCGAACCGTAAAGACAGCGTCGACATTGGCCGCCACATCAACGACATCAGCCCCCAGAACAGCACCAGACTCGTCCAAGAACTCTAACTGAAGATTGAATTCAGACTCCATACCATCGGCAAACAATGCATTTGCATCAGGCACACTGCCGCCCCCAGAGGCATTCGGAGCCAAACCAGAGTAGCAGCGCAACCAAGGCGCACTCGTATCAGCGCGCTGCGGAACCATGGCGCCAGAGGCAAGGTTGTATTCGAGTGTCGAGACACCATTGACGGTGTCGATCATCACCTGATCATTGGCATCCTTTACGACCAAGCGCCACGCGGTCGAGCCGCCACCCGCGATGTAATAATCCTCACATAGGGCCGGCTCCAGCAAAGGAGTCGTCAAGGTAGGCGAAGCACTCCCTAGATTGCTGTAAACGACTTCGCCAGAAAGGGGTAAGGTGATACCGCCCAACTGTACCGCCAGCCTGGCAGGCGTGACGGAAACACAGCCTGTAGGAGTCAATTGTCCGGGGAACTCCAGTACGCCGAGACGATCAATGGAGGGAGCATCGAACCAGCCGTAGTCGGTGTTGAAACCCGCAGTGCACAAGCGATCGCCAGGTACGGCGGTCTGCGCCTGGGCTGGCAATGCCACTACTCCCAACAAGAGCCCCAAGGCTGCCACTAGTTCTCTGCTCATGCCGCTCCAAGTGTATCGGCTGGAATCTTTTGCAGCCTTGATCATGCTGTCACTCCTTTGACTTTGAAGAACCGGAATGCCGGTCATCGTGATCCCCCGACCTCATTCACCGCCCATGCACCTACAAACGGCCATCGAAAGCAGTCCTGTCTGACACCGCATGAACGCAGCTATCCTTTTGATTATAGCCCTCCTTTGTCAACCCAAACGTGAACTTTTCCGTAAGGCGATGACCGGTATGCATCGCCCGATATCCGCTCATCCGCGCCCGCTTTCAAGCGACTGGAGCTGCTTTGCCAAGCGCTTCACGGAAACGGGTGCCGCTGTGCCCAGCTCTTGCGCGAACAGGGAGACGCGCAGCTCTTCCAGATCCCAACGCAGCGCCTGCCAACGTGGATCGGCAAAAACCGGCATCGCGCGCGCCCGACTCAGGGCATGGATGAAGGGCATCAACTCCAGCATCCGGGCTTGATCGCGCGCCGGGTCGCGCAACGCACGCTCGGCGCGCCGCAGCATGGCATCGAGGTAACGCGGCATGTGGACGAGTGCGGCAGCTGGTGTATCACGCAGAAAGCCGGGGCGTACCAGCCCATCGAGCTGGGCGCGCAGGTCATCGAGGTTGGCCTTGGCCCAGCCCATCAGGAGCGATTCCAATTGCGGGCGCAATTGCGCGACGCGAAGCAGGATGGCCTCGGCCAGCTCCAGCCGTTTCACGGCTTCACCGAACAGGCGGCGACCGGCCTCGGCAACGCGCGCCTCGAACACGGCCTTGTCGCGGATCGTGCCCAGATCATCGCCCTGCACCGCCAGCAACGCGGCGGCCACGATGTCCTGACGCAAGCGCTCCTGCGATTCGATGGCGGCATAGAGCAAGCCGGTCTTGGGCGATACCGGCAGCTGCTTGCGTGCCTGACGGATGCGCTCGGCCAGCGCCAGCTCGAGCAGGCGGCGCACACCTTGCGGATGCTGGTTTGCCGCTTCCACGGCATCGGCAAACACTCGCAGCGCTGCGCTATCTCCGTTGTCCACGAGGGCGGGAAAGGCAGGCACGCCCGCTTCGCCGATGATGCTGGAAGGAATGGGCACATCGGGAAAACCGGTGAGGCCATCGGTGGCCAGTGCGCGTCCGGCGCGGGCGGCGAAAGCGCGTTGGGCGCGATCTCCGAAGCGGGCACGCAAGTCACTCAGATCGCGCGAATGTGCAAGTTCTTTGCCTTGTGCATCGAGCAAACGGATGCGCAGGCGCAGATGCGCGTCGAGCGCGGCCTCGTCGAACTCCACCGCGCCCAGCGTCACACCCGTCACTCTGGAAAGAAAGCGTGCCAGCTCACCAAGCAGGCCGTCAGCGGAAGGCACCGGAAAAGCCTGCGCGAAGGCA
>JAEXRB010000087.1 GCA_023438325.1 Pseudomonadota bacterium
GGGAAGCACAGCGCGTTGTTGACCTGATTGGGATAGTCCGACCGGCCGGTGGCGATGATCGCGTCCGGGCGCACCGCCTTGGCTTCTTCGGGCAGGATTTCCGGGTACGGATTGGCCAGCGCGAGGATGATCGGGGTTTGCGCCATCGTGGCGACCATCTCGGGCTTGAGCACGCCACCTGCGGAAAGGCCAAGGAAGATGTCGGCACCGGCGACGATTTCCGCCAGCGTGCGCTTGTCGGTATCGCGTGCGTAGCGGGCCTTGTCCGGATCCAGACCGGGACGGTCGGTGTAGAGCACGCCTTCGCGATCCACCGCCAGAATGTTTTCCGGCTTCAAGCCCAGCGCCACGAGCATGTCCAGACACGCGATGCCGGCTGCACCGGCGCCGGATGTGGCGAGCTTCACCTCTTCGATGTGCTTGCCGGCCACCAGCAAGGCATTGACGACGGCGGCGCCGACGATGATCGCGGTGCCGTGCTGGTCGTCGTGGAACACCGGAATCTTCATGCGCTCGCGCAGTTTGCGCTCGACGATGAAGCACTCCGGCGCCTTGATGTCTTCCAGATTGATGCCGCCGAAAGTGGGCTCGAGGCTGGCAATGATGTCGACCAGTTTGTCCGGATCGTTCTCGTCGATCTCGATGTCGAACACGTCGATGCCGGCGAACTTCTGGAACAGCACGCCCTTGCCTTCCATCACCGGTTTTCCGGCCAGCGGGCCGATGTTGCCAAGACCCAGTACGGCCGTGCCGTTGGTGACCACGGCCACCAGATTGCCGCGCGCGGTCAGCTCGGAGGCTTGGGTCGGGTCGGCGACGATCTCCTCGCAGGCGTGCGCCACACCGGGCGAATAGGCCAGAGCCAGATCACGCTGGGTGACCATGGCTTTGGTCGGGGTGACCTTGATTTTTCCGGGGGGGTTCTGGCGGTGGTAATCGAGGGCGGCCTGACGAAAGGCATCTTGGCTGGACATTTCGCTGTGGTAATCCGGTGCAAGGAAACGCGATTCTAGCGCGCACGCCGCACAGGTTCCTGACCCGTTGCCTCGACGCGATGCGGATTTGCGCGACAATGACGCCCTTCCCATTCCGATTCCGGCTACCGGGTGAGCGAACCCTCGCGTTTTCCACGCTGGCATTCACCTGCCGCACTCATGGCTGCGTTGCTGCTGTTGCAGGCGCCGCTGTGGCTCAATCCGGGCTATTTCGCCCACGATGAACTGCAATGGGCCGCGCGTGCGGATACGTCGACGCCAGGCCAACTGCCGTGGGCTTCCTTCTTCGATGTCGCGTGGTTCCAGTTCCGGCCACTGACGTTCAACCTGTGGCTGCTGCTTTCGCATTTCCTGTTCGAGTCGCCGCGCCTGTTCCACGCGGTCTGCGTGCTGGCCGGTTCGTTCAACGCACTGCTGTTGGCCGATGTATTGCGTCGTGCCGGCTGCCGCGCGCAGGTGGCATCCGGTGCGGCGCTGGTGTTCGCGCTGGGGCCGTTCGCGGCCTGGGTGCATGGTTGGGTGGGATGTCTTGGCGATCTGTTGTGGGTGGGATTCGGGTTGGGCACGGTGGCCGTGTTGCAACGGCAGGCGGTCTCGCCTGAGCACAGCTCCTCGGTCATCTTCGCGGCCCTCGCGGCAGCGCTGGCCACCTTGCTTGCCTTGTTGTCGAAAGAAGCCGCGCTGGCCATTCCCGCACTGCTCGCACTGGGCACGCTGCTGCTGCGCTTTCCGCGCCCCTGGCTAGCCGCAACATTGGCCAGCGGCATCGTCGCCATGCTCTATCTGGCGCTGCGGCTGGATACGCTGATCGCGCCGGGAGAGGCCGCCAGCTACCGCCTGCATCCGGCGGCACTGCCTGCGCGCTGGTTCGAATACATGGTGTACCCGTGGGCATTGGGCACGGAGGAAATCCATGTGCTGCGCATGGCCTCGTGGTCGAAATGGCTGCTGCTGGCATTCGCGCCGCTGGCACTGATCGCATGCCTGTGGCGCGCATCCTGGCGACTGGCGCTGGCATGGCTGCTCGGCGCCACGCTGGTGCTGGCGCCGGTGCTGGCCTTGCCGGTGTCGTTCAACCAGTACGGTTACGGCTTTGCCGCACTGGGCTGCGGCATGGCGGCACTGGCATGGCAACGGCTGGGGCGAACAGGTCGCGGCACGCTCGTCGTGCTGGCGCTTGTTGCGGTGGCGCATGGTTTCCAGATCCAGCGGCAGATGCTGGAAACGGGCCGTTTGCAGGCCGTGTTCTCGCCTTCTCTGGCCGAGCAGGCACAGGCGCAGCGGCACGGCGTGATCGCACTCTGGCCGGAGCGCGCCTCGCAATTTCCGATCTACGCACGCCTCGTCCATGACGTGCCTGCCTGGCGCGGCATCCCGCTCGGTGCGCGCGTGGGCATGGCCGCCAATGCCGAACAGGCCACGCACCTGATTGCCCCTGATGGCCATGTGCAACCTCGCGGAGCCACACCTTGACCTCTCACATCGACATCGCCACGCAACTGGCCCCGCTGGGATGGCGCGCCGACCTTCCTGCCGCACGCGCATGGGCAGAAAAGCCTGAAGGTCGCGTGGCGAGAGTCAGCGAACAACACCGCTCCGGCTACCGTGTCTGCGATGGCGACAACGAGTTTCCGGTACAGGCGCCCGCGCCATGGACGCGCAAGGGCTTCCCGCCCGAACAGCGCGCCGTGGTCGGCGATTTCGTGCGACTGCATGCGCAGGAGGATCAGATTCTCGAATTGATGCCACGCAGCAGCCTGTTCCAGCGCGGCGCCGCCGGCGAACATCTCAAGGTGCAGCCAATCGCCGCGAACATCGACACGGTGCTGGTGGTGACCGGGCTGGATCGCGATTTCAACCTGCGTCGCCTGGAGCGCTATCTGGTACTGGTCAATGCCAGCGGTGCCGCACCCGTGTTGGTGCTGACCAAGACCGATCGTTGCGAGGATGTGGCCACCCTGCGCGAGCAGCTTTCCAGCATCGAAGGCGGCGGCGTTGCGGTGGTGGCGGTGAATGCCAAAGACGCAGCCAGCGTTGCGGCACTGGCGCCCTGGCTCGGCCCCGGACGCAGCGTGGTGCTGGTTGGGTCGTCCGGCGCGGGCAAATCCACGCTCACCAACACCCTTACCGGGCGCGAGAAGATGAAGACCGGCGCAGTACGCGAACGCGATTCGCGCGGGCGCCACACCACCACGCATCGCGCACTTTTGACGCTGCCGCAAGGCGCCTGCCTGATCGATACGCCGGGCATGCGCGAACTCAAGCTCACCGGCACCGAAGACGTGGCCGATGCCGTGTTCGACGACATCGAGGCACTCGCCACCGATTGCCGCTTCCGC
The DNA here is from genome assembly GCA_023438325.1 of Pseudomonadota bacterium. GTDB lineage: Bacteria > Pseudomonadota > Gammaproteobacteria > Xanthomonadales > Xanthomonadaceae > Denitratimonas. The sequence continues at coordinate 3,335 of JAEXRB010000087.1, forward strand.
GACTGCCGCCACCAGAGCGAACCCGGTTGCGCGATCCGCGCCGCACTCGATGCCGGCAGCCTCGACCCGGCCCGCCTTGCCAACTACCGCAAGCTCAACACCGAGCGCGATGCGGCAGCGCAGGTGCTGGCGGCCCGGCAGAGCGCATCGTCGCGCGGGAGCACGCCGGGGAAATGGCGCTCACGCTGAGCGCAACCTGGCCCGCAGGCGATATCGCATCAGGCGCGGGCGAACCGGAGCCCGCGCATCTGCCCCGAGCCACGAACCTTCCGGCACAAATCACTCCACCGCGCGCGGATCGCGCACCAGCAACACGTCGGCGGCGGCGGTTTCCAGAATGAGCCTGGCTACCGATCCGATCAGAATATTGAACAGGCCGCTGCGGCCATGGGTGCCGAGGGCGATGAGATCGGCACCGTGATCGCGGGTGTATTCGTACGTCAACCGCACAGGCTCGCCATGCTCGGCCACGAGCTGGATACGGGCACGTTGTTCGGGCGTGAGGCCGGCAGCATCGAGCAGGCGTGTGCCTTCGGCCAACGCGGCAGTGCGCGCATCGGCGATGGCGCTGGCGTGGCTGGTATCCCGCAAGCCCAGAAACGGCACCTCGTATGCGTGAAACAGCGTGGATTCCACGCCGGGGAAATACGCCAGGCTGGTATCCAGAGCCAGACGCGAGGAAGGCGAAAAGTCACTGGCCACCACGACGCTGCGATAGGCGCCGTGCACCCGGTCGCGCACCACCAGCACCGGCACGGCAGCATGGCGCGCCAGCCAGTCCACGGTGGAACCGAGCAAGGTGCGGCCCAGCGATTCACCACGCGCGATCCCGGTGACGATGAGGCCGGCATCTTCTTCGGCCGCCACGCGTGCCAGCACCTCGCCCACCTTTCCTTCTTCCACGCGCGGGGTGATCTCCACATCCTCGGCGAAGGCATCGCGGCGCAGGCGCTGGAAGGCACGCTGCATGGGATCGCCCGGGGCGGTGGCCCACGACGGCAGCGGCGTGGCACGCTCGCTTTCGGCCGAGAGCGTGCCGGCATCGACCACGGTGAGGGTGACGAGCCTTGCCTGCCACTGGCGGGCAAGCTGTACGGCACGATCCAGCGCACGGTCGCAGCGCGCGCTCATGTCGGTGGCGAGCAGGATCGTGTGGGGCGGAGAGAAAGGGGCGACGGAGGTCATGCGGAATCCTTTGCGGGCTTGCGTTCGTTTTGATGCCGAGCGGGCGCTCAACTGTTTATTTCCGGTGCCGTGACGCGCAATTCCTCGAACCACCCGAGACGGCGCAACAGCCATTTTTCGATTTCCAGCAGCACGAACAGCGCAATGCCGATGGCGATGATCACCGCACCATCCTGGAATGGCACCGCGCGCGTATCGAACAAGCGCTGCATCGTCGGCAGGTAGGTGAAAGCCAGCTGCGCCAGCACCACCGCCGCAACGGCCCATAGTACCGCCGGCGTGCCCTGGATTCCGCGCAGGGTAAACGAGCGCATGTGCAAATAGCGCACGTTGAACAGGTAGAAGATTTCCAGCACGCAGAGCGTGTTGACCACCATGGTGCGGGCCAGCGCCACGTCATGGCCCTCGTGCATGGCAAAGGCATAGATGCCGAACGCACCGAGCGTGAACAGGAGCGACACCAGCACGATGCGCCACAGCATGAAGGGCGAGATCAGCGCTGCGCGAGGATCCCGTGGCGGGCGTTGCATCACGCCCGGCTCGACCGGCTCGAACGCCAGCACCAGCCCGAGGCTGATGGTCAGCACCATGTTGATCCACAGGATCTGCGCCGGGGTCATCGGCAAGGTCAGGCCGAAGATCAGTGCCGCGATGATGACGAGCGCCTCGCCGCCGTTGGTCGGCAAGGTCCAGGCGATGACCTTGCGGATGTTGTCGTAAACGGTGCGGCCTTCGTTCACCGCCGCCACGATGGAGGCGAAGTTGTCATCGGCGAGCACGATCTGCGCGGCCTCTTTCGCCGCCTCGGTGCCCTTGTTGCCCATCGCGATGCCGACATCGGCGCGCTTGAGCGAGGGTGCATCGTTGACGCCGTCGCCGGTCATCGCCACCACATGCCCCTGCGATTGCAGCGCCTGCACCACGCGCAACTTGTGTTCCGGGCTGGTTCGGGCAAACACGGCAGCCCGCTGCGCCAGTGCCGGCAGATCGGCATCGGCCACGGCATCCAGATCCTTGCCGGTGATGACCTGCGGATCATCGGCAATGCCGAGCTGGCGCGCGATCGCGGCGGCAGTGGCGCCATGATCGCCGGTGATCATCTTCACCGCGATGCCGGCACTGCGGCAGTCGGCCACGGCGGCGACGGCTTCCGGGCGCGGCGGATCGATGAAGCCGATGACGCCGAGAAAGGCCAGGTCGCCAACATCGCGCTGGGCCAGTCGTTCCGGCGCCGCATCCAGCCGTTTCATGGCAAAGCCGAGTACGCGCTCGCCATCGGCAGCGGCGGCACTGATCGCCGCATCCCAATACGCCTGTGCCACGGGCACCACGGTTTCATCGGCACCCAGCTGGCGGCTGCACAACGCCAGCACCTGCTCGGGAGCGCCCTTCACGAACAGGAACGCACCGCCGTCCGGCGCGCGGTGCAAGGTCGCCATGTAGCGGTACGACGCATCGAACGGGATTTCATCCAGGCGCGGCCAGCTGCCGTGCACGACTTCGCGGCTGAAACCGGCCTTGGCCGCGACGGCAACCAGCGCACCCTCCATCGGATCACCATCGACCTGCCAATGCCGATCGCGTTGCAGCAGTTGCGCGTCGTTGCACAGAAGGCCGCATTGCAACAGCCATTCGGCCGCCGCACAGGGCCGGTTCTGGCCATCGGGCAGGTGCAGCGCACCTTCTGGCGCATAACCGGCGCCATCGACAAGGATGCTGCCGCCCGCGCTCACCACCCGTCGCACAGTCATCTCGTTGCGGGTGAGGGTGCCGGTCTTGTCCGAACAGATCACCGTGGTGGCGCCAAGCGTTTCCACCGCCGGCAAATGCCGCACGATGGCGTGACGCGCGGCCATGCGGCGCACACCGATGGCCAAGGTGATGGTGATGACCGCAGGCAAACCTTCGGGCACCGCGCCCACGGCCAATGCCACCACCACCATGAAGCCGTCCGCCCAGTCATAACTTCGCGCATACACCGCAAACAACAGCAGCAACACCGCCGCCACCATGGCCAGCAAGGTGAACTGGCGGCCGAAGCGGTTGATGCTGCGCAACAGCGGCGTGGTCAGGGTGTCGATGTTGTCCAGCAATGTGCTGATGCGCCCTATCTGGGTGCGCGTGCCGGTTTCCACGACGATGCCTGTAGCTTGTCCTGCCGCCACCAGCGTGCCCGACCATGCCATGCCGTGACGATCGCCAAGCGCGGCACCGAGCGGGCTTTCTGCTTCATGCTTCTGGGCCGTCACCGACTCGCCGGTGAGCACGGCTTCGTCGATCAGCAGACCACGCGCGCGGATCAGGCGCAGATCGGCAGGCACGCGATCACCGGCCTCCAGCAACACCACATCACCGGGCACCAGTTCGGCCACCGGCAAGGTGACGCGCTTGCCATCACGCATCGCCCGTGCGCTGGGCGCAAGCATCGAACGCAAGGCCGCCAGCGCCTGTTCGGCACGTCCCTCCTGCACGAAGCCGACGATGGCATTGACCAGCACCACGGCGACGATGACTGCGGCGTCCACCGCATGGCCGAGCATGCCCGCGATGACTGCGGACGCCAGCAAGAACAGGATCAGGGCATTGTTGAACTGTGTCAGCAGCCGCTTCCAGACCGATCGCGACACCGCTTCGGGCAGGAGGTTGGGGCCGTGCTGCCGCAACCGTTGCGCGGCTTCTGCCGCACTCAAACCTTCGGTTCCCGTCTTCAGCTGGGTGCAGATCGCGTCCTGCGGCAGGGCATGCCAGGCGACAGCCAAGGCATCGGGAGATTCCGGCGGCGATGTCCGCATCGTTGGCTCCATTTCGTTTCGCCGCCCATCCACGGGCCCGCGGAACGGCAGGGCGTGACGGCACCAATCCGGCGGTGCAGCCGGCAAGGGGGAAATGCTAATGCCGAGGCGAGCGCGGCGCTTGACCGACGTCAATCACGCGATGGCTCACGACGTGCCGCCCACTCCTCGGCGAGCAACCCGTAGATCAGCGAATCCTGCAATTCCAGCCCGGTATTGAAGCTGGCACGCAGGCAGCCTTCATGCTGGAAACCCAAGTGGGTGAGCACCGCGCAGGAGGCGTCGTTGCCCGGCGCCACATCGGCTGCAATGCGGTTCAGATGCAGGGCATGGAAGCCGAAATCCAGCGCGAGGGCCACCGCCTCGCGGGCCAACCCGCGCCCCCAGTGGGCATGCGCCAGCGCGTAGCCCACCTCCCCGCGCAGATGGTGCGGATCCAGCGCGTACAACGTCGTGCTACCGATGCAGGCATCGCTGTGGCGATCGGCGAGGATCCAGTTGAGGAGCGTGCGTTGCGCAAAGCCATCGCGGATGGATTGGGCATAGGTCACCGCCTCCTCCCGCGAGGTCAGCGGCGGGCGGCTCCACCATCGCATCACGCGCGGATCGGAGAAAATCTCGTAAAGCCCATCCACATCCCCATCGTCATCGCGTACCGGGCGCAGCCGCACCCGCGTGCCCTCGAGGCGGGGCAGCGCAGGAAGCGCGGCGATCGCGGCGGAAATTTTTTCAGGACGCGTGAGCAGGTCGATGGCCATGGTGATAGCGTTCGCAGTTGGACAAACGAATCGGATGATCAGAGGAAGCAGCATGGCAGCACAGCAACGTCGGACCAAGATTCTCGCCACACTTGGACCGGCAACCGACGCCCCCGGCGTACTCGAGGCTCTCGTGTCCGCAGGCGTGGATGTGGTGCGGCTGAATTTCTCGCACGGCAGCGCGGCCGATCACGCCGCACGCGTGGCGCGGATCCGCGCTGCGGCTCAAGCGGCCGGACGCGAAGTCGGCATCCTGGGCGATCTGCAAGGACCGAAGATCCGCATCGAGCGCTTTGCCATAGGCAAGGTGGCGCTCAAGACCGGCGAACCCTTTGCGCTGTATGCGCGCGACGAGGCGCCGCCGGGCGATGCCTCCGGCGTGGGCGTGTCCTATCTTGGCCTGGTCAACGATGTGAAACCCGGCGACGTGCTGCTGCTCGACGATGGCCTGGTATCGCTGCGGGTGGTAACCATCGCCGGCGACACCATCCACACCACCGTGCTCAACGATGGCTTCCTGTCCGATCGCAAGGGATTGAACCGGCTTGGCGGCGGGCTTTCGCTGGATGCGCTGAGCGACAAGGATCGCGAAGACATCCGTCTTGCCGCCGAACTGGGCGTGGATTTCCTCGCTGTCTCGTTCTGTCGCAGCGGCGCGGACATCGAGGAAGCGCGCCGGCTGGCACGCGAGGCCGGCAGCGATGCGCATCTGGTCGCGAAAATCGAGCGCGCGGAGGCCATCGAGGCGCTCGGCGAAATCATCGACGCCAGCGACGTGGTGATGGTGGCGCGCGGCGATCTGGGCGTGGAAATCGGCGATGCGGAACTTCCCGGCCTGCAGAAGAAAATCATCCGCGAATCGCTCGATCGCGGTCGCGTGGTGATCACGGCCACGCAGATGCTGCAATCGATGGTCGAGTCGCCCATCCCCACCCGCGCCGAAGTGCTGGACGTAGCCAACGCCGTGATCGACGGCACCGATACCGTGATGCTCAGCGCCGAAACCGCCGCCGGCAGTTACCCGGTGAAAGCGGTCGAAGCGATGGTACGCATCTGTCTGGGCGCCGAACGCCAGTTCGTGCACGACACCGATTTCGAAGACGCGCCGCGCAACCTGGAACACAGCGACCAGGCCATTGCCTTGGCGACGATGTTCCTGACCGAGCACATCAGCGTGCGTGCCATTCTGGCGCTGACCGAATCGGGCGGCAC
>JAEXRB010000181.1 GCA_023438325.1 Pseudomonadota bacterium
GGCTACAAGCCCGCCCTTTTCGTTCCCGCACCATCCATTGCCGCGCCCGAATCTCGGGCCGAGCCCTGCTTTGCTACTTGCGAGTTGCCAGTCAGGATCATTCGATGCAACTGACGCCTTGCCTTCCAAGCCATCACTCGCTGCCTTGCTGCCCATGAAACTTCATTCCATACGCCCAACTCCATTGGTCGCGGCCATGGCTGCCTCCGCAGTCATTTCCGCGCTCGCACTCGATGCACGCCCCACCTTGGCCGCAACCCTGGATGACGCCTTCGGCGAGGCAACATATCTTGACCAGATCCAGGTCACTGCCCAGCGTCGTGAATCTTCCACGCTTGAGGTGTCTTCGGCCGTCACCGTCGTCGGGCGCGAAGAGATCAAGCGCCAGTCGCCACAAACCATTGCCGACCTCCTGCACGGCGAACCCGGCACCTACGTCCAGCAAACCACGCCTGGGCAAGGCGTGGTCATCATTCGCGGCCTCAAGGGATCCGAAGTGCTGCATCTGGTGGATGGTTTCCGCCTGAACAACGCGTTCTTCCGCAATGCACCCAATCAGTACATCGCGCTGATCGACGCCCTCGCCGCAGACCAGATCGAAGTGGTGCGCGGTCCGTTGGCCACGCTCTACGGCTCCGATGCCATGGGTGGCGTGATGCAGGTTCTGACGGCCGAGCCACGCTTTTCAGGCACCGACTGGCAAACATCCGGCGCGTTGCGCGCCCGTTATTCCAGCGGCGATGACAGCATGCATGGGCGGGTTTGGTTCCAGACTGGGCGTGAAGGCTTCGGCATCTCGGGCGGAGCCAGCTATCAAGACATCGGAACCCGTCGCGTGGGCGGTGGCGATGACCTACCCTTCACCGCGTTCTCGCAGAAAGGCGGCGATGTGAAGCTGCTGGCAACAAGCAACGGGCACGAATTGACCGCCAGCTTCCAGTACAGCCAACAGCCTCGTACACCACGCCATGATGCCTTGGTTGCCGGCTTCGGCCAGGACGCGCCGGAGAACTCGGAGTTCTGGTTCCAGCCGCAAGCCAGGCGCTTCTCCCACCTGCGCTATCGCTACATTGAATCGAGCGCATTCGCTGACACCATCGAACTGCATCTGGGTGAACAACGCATCATCGACAATCGCAGCACCATGGGATTCGGCAGCTCCAATAGTGACCTGGAATCCAATACCAGCACCCTGCGTGGGTTCACTGGCCAACTCGGAAAGGCACTCGGGGCACACTACCTGAGCTACGGATGGGAATTGCACCGGGATCGGGTCGACAGTTTCCGCGAACGCATCAACATCAACTCTGGAACCACCAGCAGCCGCCCACCGCGCTTTCCTGATGGCTCCACCATGGAATCCTTGGGACTGTTCGTCGCCGACGCCTGGTATGCCAGCGACCGATTGCACATCGACGCCGGCGTTCGCTATAGCCGCTTCGACGTCGAACTTTCGCCAACGGCCAACGGCATCGGCACTCGAATCAGGCCAGACGATGTCAGCGGCCACGCAGGATTCGTCTACAGTCTGAGCGATTCGCTCCGGCTGGTGGGCAACGCAGGCCGCGGCTTCCGCGCACCCAATATCTTCGACCTGGGCACATTCGGCGAGCGCACGGGAAATCGTTTCAACATCCCCAACGAAAACCTCGAACCGGAAACCGTCAATTCGTTCGATCTCGGCTTCAAATACGCCAACAGCCAATGGGAATGGGAGGCCATCGCCTTCCGATCGCACTATCGAAACAAGATCACTTCGGTTCTGACCGGAGAGCTCAACCAAGCTGGCCAGGAGTTGACCCAGTCGCGGAACGCAACCAGGCTGGTGCTCTCGGGCGTCGAAGCCGGCGTGCAATACGCCCCCGGCGAGGACTGGCGAGCCTACGCCAGCGCCACCTACAGCAAGGGCGACGAGGAATTCGAAGGCAACCAATATGCTGCCGACCGCATCCCGCCTCTGTTTGGGAAAGCCGGTGTACGCTGGAATTTCGCAGCGCAATGGGAACTGGAGGGCTGGGTACTCTATGCCGGCCGGCAGGATCGCCTGTCACCGCGCGACACCAGCGATGCCCGCATCAACCCCGATGGCACCGCCGGCTGGGCCACGCTCAACGCTCGGGTTGGATTCTCGCCACGCGAAAATCTTTCCCTGCGTTTCAGCGCCGAGAACCTCTCCGACAAGCGCTATCGCGAACACGGCTCGGGCATAGATGCGGTCGGCCGCAATCTGTCGCTCGCACTCGATCTGAGGTTCTGAGCAGCTAAGGCCGGCGTGGAGAGGTAAACCGGCAACGCCGGCCTCAGCGCGTCTCCATCACTTCCACGCCATCCAGCCCCTGACTCAGGGTGTGCGCATCGCCACCCTGGGCAAGCTTGATCTTCAGGCGCACTTCGTTGGCCGAGTCGGCGTGGCGCAGCGCGTCCTCGTACGAGATCTCGCCGGCCTGATACAGTTCGAACAGGCTCTGGTCGAAGGTCTTCATGCCCAACTGCACCGAGTCGCGCATCACTTCCTTGAGCTTGTGGATTTCACCATCGCGGATGTAGTCCTGCACCAGCGGCGTGCCGAGCATGATTTCCATCGCCACGCGGCGGCCCTTGCCATCAGGCGTGGGAATGAGCTGCTGCGCGACCACGCCCTTGAGGTTGAGCGAGAGATCCATCAACAGCTGGCTGCGGCGATCTTCGGGGAAAAAGTTGATGATGCGGTCCATCGCCTGGTTGGCGTTGTTGGCGTGCAGGGTACACAGGCACAAATGACCGGTTTCGGCGAAGGCGATGGCATGATCCATGCCTTCCCGCGTGCGTACCTCGCCGATCATGATGACGTCGGGCGCCTGGCGCAGCGTGTTCTTCAGCGCGGCCTCCCAGCTATCGGTGTCGATGCCGACTTCGCGCTGGGTGATGATGCAGCCCTCGTGCTTGTGCACGAACTCGATCGGGTCTTCGATGGTGATGATGTGCCCGGTGGAGTTGAGGTTGCGGTAACCGATCATCGCCGCCAGCGATGTGGATTTACCGGTACCGGTGGCACCCACGAAAATGATGATGCCGCGCTTGGTCATCGCCAGCGTCTTGATGATCGGCGGCAGGCTCAGTTCCTCGACCGTGGGAATCTTGGTCTCGATGCGACGCAGCACCATGCCGACCTGATTGCGCTGGTAGAAGCAGCTGACACGGAAACGCCCAACGCCGGACACGCCGATCGCGAAGTTGCATTCGTGAGTCTTTTCAAATTCCTCGCGCTGGCTGGGCGTCATCACATTGAGCACCAGATCGCGACTCTGCTGCGGCGTCAGCGGTTGCTGTGTGATGGGCATCACCTTGCCGTGCACCTTCATCGACGGCGCGATGCCGGCGGTGATGAAAAGATCCGACGCTTTTTTGTGCGCCATCAGCTTGAGGAACGAGGTGAAATCGATGCTGCTCATGAAGAATGTCCCGCCACCACAATCATTGATTCACGAAGCGGGAATCCGGCACATCGGCAATCTTTTGATGACAGCACCGCGACCCCGCACCTTTCCCCTTCCACGCCCCCAGCTTCCCGGCTGGCGATCATTCGAACAGACGCTTGTCCTTTGCGTACTCGCGCGCCGAAACACGCGTGATCAGGCCGCGCTTGACCAGATCCTGAAGGCACTGGTCGAGCGTCTGCATGCCCACGTTCTGGCCTGTTTGAATGGCCGAATACATCTGCGCCACCTTGTCTTCGCGAATCAGGTTGCGGATCGCCGGCACCGCCACCATGATCTCGTGCGCGGCGACACGACCGCCACCGACCTTTTTCAGCAGCGACTGGGAAATCACCGCGCGCAATGATTCGGAGAGCATCGAACGCACCATCGGCTTTTCACCGGCGGGAAACACGTCGATGATGCGGTCGATGGTCTTGGCCGCCGAGCTGGTGTGCAGGGTGCCGAATACCAAGTGGCCGGTTTCCGCAGCGGTCAGCGCCAGGCGGATGGTTTCCAGATCGCGCAACTCGCCCACGAGGATGTAGTCGGGGTCTTCACGCAGCGCCGAGCGCAGGGCCTCGTTGAAGCCGTGCGTATCGCGGTGCACTTCGCGCTGGTTGATCAGGCATTTGTTGGAGGTATGCACGAACTCGATCGGATCCTCCACCGTGAGGATGTGGCCGTATTCGTTCTTGTTGATGTGGTCGACCATCGCCGCCAGCGTGGTGGACTTGCCCGAACCGGTGGGGCCGGTCACCAGAATCAGGCCCTGAGGCTGATCGATCAGCTCGCGGAACACCTTGGGCGCGGCCAGGTCATCCAGCGTGAGCACTTCGGACGGAATGGTACGAAACACCGCACCGGCGCCACGATTCTGATTGAACGCATTGACGCGGAAACGCGCCAAGCCGGGAATCTCGAACGAAAAATCGACTTCGAGGAACTCTTCGTAATCACGCCGCACCTTGTCGGACATGATGTCGTAGACCAGCGCATGCACCTGCTTGTGATCCAGCGCCGGAATGTTGATGCGACGCACGTCGCCATCCACGCGAATCATCGGCGGCAAGCCTGCTGAAAGGTGCAAGTCCGACGCCTTGTTCTTCACCGAAAATGCGAGAAGTTCTGCGATATCCACGTGCCTGCCCCTTGTATCCCGAAATATCCCTGTCGCATGCCATTGCATGCATTACAACGGCGGATCGGGGCGAGTATAGCGCCGAATACCGATGTCGCCAGAGGCACCGACGCCTCTTTCCCCCTCACGATTTCGCGGTGGCACATGCTGCGGGCGCGGCGGC
>JAEXRB010000272.1 GCA_023438325.1 Pseudomonadota bacterium
GCGCAAAGGGCAGGAAACCACCGGCGCGGCGCGTCTGCTCGACCAATGATTCAAGCAGGAAATGCGCACGCTCGGGGCCTTCGCGTGCGATCACCGCCTGCAACGATTCCAGCCATTCGCGGGTTTCGGTGGGGTCGCGGTCGGGCATGTCGTTCAACGGGTTCATCTTTCCTCCCAGCCGGTACTGAGTCACGGCATGATCTTGTTGTTGCAGACGGCTCCACGTCGACACTGCCGACCGAAAGCCGATGCCAAAGACAGCAGTCTAACTGATGCCCTTTCACGGCCGAAGGCATGCCGCCGCCATACCTTGGCGTATGCAATAAAGATGTGGATGTACGCGGAACACGGCACAATGCCGGCCCATCGCCGTGCCCTGGTTCCCCATGCTCAGCCTGCCGCCGCTGGCGCTCTACGTGCACATCCCTTGGTGCGTGCGCAAATGTCCGTACTGCGACTTCAACTCACACGGCCAGAAAGGCGAGTTGCCGCAGCGTGAATACGTTGCCGCCTTGCTGGCGGATCTGGATCAGGACTTGCCACTGATCTGGGGCCGCCCCGTTACCAGCGTGTTCTTCGGCGGCGGCACGCCCAGCCTGTTTTCCGCCGATGCCATCGCCGCCTTCCTCGATGGCGCCGCAGCGCGCCTGCGCTTTCGGCCGAACCTTGAAATCACACTGGAAACCAATCCGGGAACCGTCGAGCATGACCGCTTCGAGGCGTATGCCCGCGCCGGCATCAACCGTCTGAGCTTCGGCATCCAGAGCTTTGACGATGGCTGCCTCGCACGCTTGGGCCGCATCCATGACAGCGCACAGGCGCGACGTGCGGTGTCGCTGGCTCAAGACGCCGGTTTTGCCAACATCAACCTCGATCTCATGTACGCCCTGCCACGGCAAACCCTGGCGATGGCACGCGATGATCTCGAACAGGCATTCGCCCTCGCACCTGCGCACATCTCGCATTACCAGCTCACACTGGAACCCAACACCGTGTTCGCTGCGCGACCGCCGCAAGGCATCCCCGAAGACGACGACGCCTGGGACATGCAGGAAGCCTGTCAGGCCGTTCTGGCCGAACGCGGTTTTGCCCAATACGAAGTTTCCGCCTATGCCCGCCCCGGCCAGCAGTGCGCGCACAACCTCAACTACTGGCGCTTCGGCGATTACCTGGGCATCGGCGCCGGCGCACACGGAAAAATCACCTTGCCTGCCGAAAACGGCATCCTGCGGCGCTGGAAACTCAAGCACCCGCAGGCCTACATGGATGCCGCCGCCAGCGAAGCTCGCATCGGCGGCGACGAATGGCTCACCCCCGAACGCCGCCCGTTCGACTACATGCTCAACGCCCTGCGCCTGCACGAAGGTTTCGCCCTCAGCGATTTCGAGGCCCGCACCGGCCTTTCGCGAAACACCATCGCCGCGACACTGGCCGAACTTTCCGGCAAACAACTGCTCAGCGTGGACGGCACACGCGTCGCCACCACCGAACTGGGCCGGCGCTTCCTCAATGATGTGATGGGGGCGTTTTTGGTTTGATCGCCTGGACCGATACACAGCCACTGCCGCCGCGATCACGTCACTGACGACGGGTGCCAACCCGTCACGGCAAGGCACTATTCCGATGGCACCGATCCACGGGGCTCACTCCGACTCGCGCGGCGATTCAGGCCTTGGACGTGGAGGAAACGGGATCACCGAAGCGTTGCCCGCACGCGATGTTTCAGGGCGCACCCACAGCACCGGCACGTCGCGGGGCGTAGCCGGTTCGTACATGTCGCGCTCCTGCGCGGCGAGTGCATCTTCCAGAGGCTGCATGGATTCGTCCTCGTCTTCCCAACTGTACCGTTTGCGTGCCGGTGGCGGATCGCGCCGGAACCACAGCAGCGCGGCCAGAACGCCGCAGACCGCGCCGCTCATGTGCGCTTCCCACGATACCTGCGGATCGCCCGGGAATACCGTGAGCAACATGCCACCGTAGAGGAAGAAGGCGATCATCGCCGCTGCGATGGCAGGGCGATCGCGGCGCAGCAGGCCGAGCGCGAACAAGAAGAACATCAAGCCGTGCGAAAGGCCGCTCGCGCCCAGATGGCTGGAATCGCGGCCGATCAGCCAGATTCCCAGGCCCGAACCCATCCAGATCAGCGGAATGGCGAGTTTGCTGGCGCGCGGATAGATCGCCAGGGTGAGCGTGCCGAGCACGAGCATCGGCAAGGTGTTGTTGATCAGATGCCCGATCGAGCCGTGCAGCATCGGCGCGGTGACAAGGCCGACAAGGCCGAGCACGCTTCCCGGGCGCACGCCCAAGGCGGAAAATGAGGTTCCCAACCAGGTTTCGATCATCTTGATCCACCACAGCACGGCGATGAATCCGGCGCTGATGAGCAGGGCGCGCATGAAGCGCTGGCGATCGAACCGGGCCTGTTCGCGCGGATCAGGCAGTGGCTGGTTGAGCGGCACGTCCATCGTGCGCGGCTCCTTCGAGGGGCGAAGTCCTTGTTTGTGGCCGCCACGGCCCGGAAACAAGGGCGGGCCGTTTCCGGCCCGCCGTTCGTCAGTCCTTGGTTTCGCCCTTGGGCGCAATCAGCACGCTGGCCACCATCGAAGTGGCAATCGCCAGGGCCACCACGCCCAGCGCCGCGCCGATCGGAATGTGCCAGATGTCGGCGATCAGCATCTTGGCGCCGATGAAGATCAGCACCGTGGCCAACCCGTAGGCGAGCAGATGGAATTTGTCGGCCATGCCGGCCAGCAGGAAGAACAGTGCGCGCAAGCCCAGCACCGCGAACACGTTGGAGGTGAGCACGATGAAGGGGTCATCGGTGATGGCGAAGATGGCCGGAATCGAATCGACTGCGAAAATCACGTCGGTGATGCCGATCATGATGACCACCACGAACAACGGGGTGAACCAACGCGTGCCGTTCTCGCGGATGGTGAAACGCGTACCGTGGTAATCGGAGGTGATCGGGAAGCGTTTGCGAATCCAGTTCAACAATGGATTGGCGCCAATGTCCGGCTCGTCGCCCGCGCCCCAGAGCATCTTCACGCCGGTGAACACCAGGAACGCGCCGAACACGTAGAGGATCCAGTGGAACTGCTGGATCAGGGCGGCACCGATGAAGATCAGGATGGCACGCAGGATGATCGCGCCGATGATGCCGTAGATCAGTGCACGCTGCTGCTGCACCGGCGGCACGGCAAAGTAATTGAACAGCATCAGGAACACGAAGATGTTGTCCACCGCCAGCGCCTTCTCCACCAGATAACCGGTGAAAAACTTGAGCGCGTCCTGCTTGGCCTCCTCCGGCCCGACGATGTCCTGCAGGTACCACCACAGGCCCAGATTGAACAGCAGCGCCAGCGCGATCCATCCGGCGCTCCACAGCAGCGCCTCGCGCGTCCCGACCTTGTGCGGCCCTTTGCTGCGCATCATCAGAAGATCGACCGCCAGTGCCACGAGCACCACGACGGAAAATCCGATCCACATCAAGGGGGTACCAATGGTATGCATGCCTGTCTCCGAAATACGAAAGCCCCGACCGCGCGGCGGGCGGGGCCCGGATTTCGGACACACCTCCGCCGTCATCGGCGAAGGTCTTGCTCGCAGCAGATCGTGATCTGCTACCTGCCGCACCGGGATCGTCGAGCGATCCGTACTGACGATACGACAACGAAGAGCTACTCCCCTTCAAGGTTCCCGCGCTCGAAGGCGCAGGAAGGGCGTGACTTATGGCATGGGGAAAGAACGGCGTCAAGAATCGGGCGACGACTGGTTCACAAGTCCGTCAATCAAGCCGTATCGGTTAAGCCGCCATCCAAGATTCGCGGGCCGGGCCCACACCGGCTTAACCGATTTCTAACGCAGCCGATGTGAGCGGCTGGCTACAGTG
>JAEXRB010000354.1 GCA_023438325.1 Pseudomonadota bacterium
CGAATAGCTGTCCTGCGGCTGGTGCTTCTTACCGCCACGGAACGGCAAAAAGCGCGCATAGAAAGCTTCGCGACCGTGACGCTGCGACGGCGGCACCCATTCCCAGGCAATGTCGAAGTGATGCGATTGATCCGCCGGATCACTCCAGCTTTCCGGCAGCCAGGTGCGAAAACGCGGGACAAGCTGATACGGAATATCAACCAGAGTGGAACCTGCGAGCAGCTCTCGCAGATTCGCGGCACTTTCCACCTGGCCCGGATGCGGACGCAGATCATGCACCCGCGCATCGAAGGCACGCGCGCGGCCGGCGAAGGCTTCCAGCGTCATCGCGGCGGCCATATCCGCGGTTTCCAGCAATCGCTCCATGCGGCCGATCGCCAACGTGGCCGTGGCCAGCATCTGCGCGGTGCCGTTGTTGAGTGCCAGCCCTTCCTTGAACGACAGGCTCACCGGCGCCAGGCCGGCACGCCGCAAGGCTTCTGCTCCCGGCAAGCGCTCGCCTTGATGGAAGGCTTCGCCGCCGCCAAGCAACACAATGGCCAGATGCGACAGCGGTGCCAGATCACCACTTGCGCCAACCGAGCCTTTCTTCGGCACCACCGGCACGATGCCGGCGTTGAGCATCGCCGCCAACGCCTGAAGTGTTTCCACGCGAATGCCCGAATGGCCACGCATCAAGGTGTTGATGCGGATGACGAGCATGGCGCGCACCACATCGGCCGGGAACGGCTCGCCCACGCACACCGCATGCGTGACGATGAGATTGCGCTGGAGTTCTTCCACCAGCGTGCCTTGCGGCGCGACATGGCCGGGCATGCCATCGCGGGCGCGATGCGCACCGAGCAGCTTGTCGGCATTGCTGCCGAACCCGGTGGTGACGCCGTAGATCGGCTCCTGCCTGGCAACTTGTGCGGCCAGAAAATCGGCAGCCTGCTGCACCTTGTCGAGTTGCGCGACATCCAGCGTGACCTGTGCACCGTGCAGCGCGACATCGAGCACCTGCGCGCGCGTCAGCGCCGCGCCATCGAGGCGGACATCCTTCACCACCGCACTCATGCACCCACCTGATTCGTCGCAGCGCCCATCGCACGCGCCTGTTCAAGTTCCACCCGCAACGCCCGCGCCAGATCGCCACGCGCCACCTCGAACTGCTCGGCACGGCGAAGATCCTTCACCGACACCACGCCACGCGCCTCCTCGTCCTCGCCCACGATGACGACGAAACGGATGCCGGCGCGATCGGCATACTGGAACTGCCGCGCCAGCTTGCGCGGTTCCAACTGCACTTCAGTGTTCAGGCCACCGGCACGCAATTCATTGGCCAGCGCCAGATACGTGGGCAGACGCGTTTCATCCATCTGGCTGACCAACACTTCCACCGTGCTGTCGGCGGTGTTGACCAGGCCGGCTTCGCGCAATTGCCAAAACAGGCGCGTCAGGCCGATGGAGATGCCTACGCCCGGCAGTTTCGACTTGGTGTAATGGCTTGCGAGATTGTCGTAACGCCCGCCCGAACAGATCGACCCGATCTGCGGGAAATCATCCAGTGTGGTTTCGTAGACGGTGCCGGTGTAGTAGTCCAGCCCGCGCGCGATGGAGAGATTGATCGCGTAATGCGTCTCCGGCACACCCAGTGCATGCACCAGTGCCAGCACTTCACGCAGTTCGGCGATGCCTTCGTTGAACACGGCGCTGCCGCTGCCCAGCGCATCGAGTTTGGCCAGTGCGTCGGCGTGGTTGTGCGAACGTGTCTGCACGAAATCCAGAATCTTCCCTGCCACCTCGGCGGAAAGCCCGAAATGCTCGCCGACAAGCGTGTCGCGCACATACTCGGCACCGCGCTTGTCGAGCTTGTCCACCTCGCGCAACACCAGCATCTGCTGCTGCGCATCCACCACGCCGAGGTTCTCGAAAAAGCCGCGCATCAGCTTGCGGTTGTTGAGCTGGATGGTGAACTTGCCGATCGCCAACTCGCTGAACACAGCGAAGATCACCGCCGGCAATTCGGCGTCGTAGCGCACGTTCAGCGCGTCTTTTCCGATCACGTCGATGTCGCACTGGTAAAACTCGCGGAAACGCCCACGCTGGGCACGTTCGCCGCGATACACCCGCTGCATCTGATAGCGGCGGAACGGAAAGGAGAGATCGTGTTCGTGCTCGGCCACATAGCGTGCCAAGGGCACGGTGAGATCGAAGCGCAACGCCAGTTCCGGCGTGGCGTTGCCGCTGTCGGCAGCGTTGCTCAGCGTACCGGTGGACTGCACGAAGTACACCTGCCGCTCGGTCTCTCCGCCGGTCTTTGTGAGCAGCACTTCGGACAACTCCATCACCGGCGTTTCCACGGGCAGGAAGCCGAAGCGTTCGTAGTTGCGCCGGATGGTGTCGAGCATCTGCTGGAACGCGATCTGGTCGCGCGGCAGCAGCTCCATGACACCGGGCGGCGTGCGTGGCTTGATCAAGGCAGAAATCCTCAAGAAAAGACCGAAAGGAAGCCCTGCATTCTATGCCGCATCCACAAGCTTCGCCCACGCACGGCGGGAAACCCGCAACGGCTCTTGATCACGCTCCGCAAGCCCCTGTAGAATGCGCGGCTCGCAGTCGTCGGGGTGTAGCTCAGTCTGGTAGAGCGCTACGTTC
>JAEXRB010000045.1 GCA_023438325.1 Pseudomonadota bacterium
CATGGACCACCTGCCAGCGCCTGCTGCTCCACCGGCACCACCGCCGCTCGCCGAAATTGCACCACCGCCGCCAGCGCCCCGAGCGGCTGCAACACATCGGCAAGCCGCAGAGCCTGCGTCGAGCGAACCTGCGGAACCTGCGATGCAAGCCACCGCGCCAAGACCTTCGCCCGAACGCAGTGATGCCGCCCGCAAGACTGCTGCGCCGGCAATCGCCGAAGCATCGCGCCATGCCCCCGCACCGGCGCCTGCCGATACCACGCTGGATTCGCTCGCCGTGACCGGCACCCGCACCACTCACGGCGGCTCCGCCCTCCTGCCGCCCTGGCAAGAGGACGCGCAGCTTGCACCGGATGCCTGGCTCGAACGCATCCGCGAACGGGTGCGTCGTGGCGAACGCAACGACGCTGTACTCAGCTTGCGTCGCTTCACCCTCAAACATCCCGCCCATCGCGTGCCCGACGAACTGATCCCGCTGCTGGCCGGGCGCCCCTGAACCGTGAGTACCACCACACTCGCCGCCCCCGCCCGGCTCGATATCGACATCAAGAAAAGCCGCTTCCTCGCCCAGGCCGCGCCGGTGGCCTCGCCCGAAGAAGCGCTCGCCTTTCTCGCCCGCGTCGGCGATCCCGCCGCCACCCACAACTGCTGGGCATACCGCATCGGCCAGAACTATCGCTTTTCCGATGATGGCGAGCCGGCCAGCACCGCCGGGAAACCCATCCTCGCCGCCATCGACGGGCAGGGTCTGGATGCGGTGATGGTGGTGGTGACGCGCTGGTTCGGCGGCATCAAGCTCGGCGCCGGCGGACTGGTGCGCGCCTATGGCGGCACCGCCGCCGAATGTCTGCGCCAAGCCGAACGCCACGTCGTGATCCCGCACATCCACGCGCATCTGCAATGCGCCTTCGAACACGCCGGCAGCGCCCATGCCGCACTGGCCGCACACAGCGCCGCCAAACTCGAAGAAAACTACGATGCCGACGGCCTCATCCTCAGGCTGCACCTGCCGGAGGCACAGTTCGACGCCCTCGCCGCTACACTGCGCGATGCGACGCGCGGGCAAGCGCGTCTTGTCCGGACCTAGAACGCCACGCCCTTAAATATCGACGCCCCTGATTCCCGCTCCCGCCCACTCGCCGCACTGCGCACCCTGCTGCCATTCCTGCGCCCGTACCGCGGCCTGATCGCCGGCTGGCTCGGCTTCCTGATCCTCTCTTCAAGCGCCACGCTGGCCTTGCCGGTGGCCGTTCGCCTGATGATCGACCACGGCTTTTCCGGCCAGGATGCCAGTGGCATCGACCGCTGGTTCCTCGGCCTGATCGCCGTCGCACTGGTGCTCGCGGTGGCCACGGCCGGCCGCTTCTTCTGCGTCAGCCTGCTCGGCGAACGCGTGGTCGCCGATTTGCGCGAACGCGTTTTCGGTCACCTGCTGCGATTGGACATGGATTTCTTTGCCCGCACCCGCGCCGGCGAACTGGTCAGCCGCCTCGCCGCCGATACCGAACTTCTGCGCAGCGTGGTGGCCTCCACGTTGTCGGTCGCGCTGCGCAGCGTGGTCACCATGCTCGGCAGCGGCATCGCCCTGCTCGTCACCAGCCCGCGCCTGGCCGGCATGGCCGCCATCGGCATTCCCGTGGTGATCCTGCCGATCGTGTTGTACGGACGGCGCGTACAAAAGCTGTCACGCGACAATCAAGACCGCATCGCCGACGCCAACGCGCGCGCCAGCGAAACCCTCTCCGCCATCCACACCGTACAAAGCTACGCCCGCGAAACCCATGAAACCCAGCGCTTCGGCACCGCCGTGCGCACAGCCATCGCCAGCGCCCGCCGCCGTATCGGCACCCAGGCCGGCCTGACCGCCGTCGTCATCCTTCTGGTGTTCGGCGCCATCACCGGCGTGCTGTGGATCGGCGCACGCGACGTGATCGCCGGCACGCTCACGGCCGGCACGCTCGGCCAGTTCGTGCTGTACGCGGTGATCGGCGCCGGCTCCATCGGCGCGCTGACCGAAGTCTGGGCCGAACTCCAGCGCGCCGGCGGCGGCATGGGCCGGATCGAGGAGCTGCTCGCCGAACAGCCCCGCATCGCAGCACCCGCGCAACCTGCCGCCCTGCCCGAACGGGTTAACGGCGAATTGTGCTTCGAACACGTCACGTTCCATTACCCGAGCCGCCCGAACGCGCCTGCCCTGGACGATTTCAGCCTGCACGTGCGGCCTGGCGAAACCGTCGCACTGGTCGGCCCGTCCGGCTCGGGCAAGAGTACGGTATTGCAACTGCTGCTGCGCTTCTACGACCCCGAACAAGGCACGATCTCGCTCGATGGCATCGCGCTGCCGCGGCTGGATCCAAGCACATTGCGCAGCCAGATCGCACTGGTGCCGCAAAACCCGGTGCTGTTCGGCGACACCGCGCGCGAAAACATCCGCTATGGCCGGCTCGATGCCAGTGATTCAGACATCACCGCAGCCGCCCGCACCGCCGAGGCCGACACCTTCCTGTCCGCCCTGCCGGAAGGCTACGACACGCATCTGGGCGAGCGCGGATTGCGGTTGTCCGGCGGCCAGCAGCAGCGCATCGCCATCGCACGCGCGGTGCTCAAGGATGCGCCCGTGCTGCTGCTGGACGAAGCCACCAGCGCACTGGATGCGCAGAGCGAACACGACATCCAGAACGCCCTCGAACACCTGATGCACGGCCGCACCACGCTGGTCATCGCCCACCGCCTGGCCACCGTGCGCAGCGCCGATCGCATCGTGGTGCTGGAGGCAGGCCGCATCGTGGCCGAGGGCACGCACGAACAACTCATCGCCCAGGGCGGCCTGTACGCCGATCTGGCGCGTTTGCAATTCAGCGCATGAGGCCAGCCTGAGGCCAAAAAAAAGCTCCCGACCAACGCCGGGAGCCTGATATGCAGTTTCCTGCCGCGTGGTGCAGGATGCGCGCCTTCGCGCTTACTTTTTCGCCGCGAATGCATGTTCCAGCAGGCCGACATCGAAACCATCGGTCGCACCGTCTCCGCTGGCATAGCGATACAGCGCCGCCGAGTAGATGCCGGAAAGTGCCGCCTGGATCAAGGCAGCCAGCATCAAAACGATGATGACGATAGCCACCACCAACCCGATCAGCACGCCACTGCCGGTCATTGCTGCGCCAACGATGGCGGCGCCGCCAGCCAGTAT
>JAEXRB010000173.1 GCA_023438325.1 Pseudomonadota bacterium
CCGTTGCTGTCCGGTCTGTCGCTGGATCGCCTGCGTTTGCTGGTGGCGCTGCCGCAGAGCGAGGCGACGCGCATCCGCTCCGATACTCGTGCCGTGGTCGTGACCGATGATGGTCGGCGAATCCTCGCCACTCGCATCACCGTGTTTCCCCAGGCCGATGCGGCTTCGAGCATGGTCGGCGTCCGTCTCCACTTGCCTGAGGGCGAGGCGGGATTGATGCCGGGCATGAGCGCCAAGGCGGTGTTCGAGCTGGGCCAGGCGCAGGCAATCCTTATCCCGACAACGGCATTGGCCGTGCGTGGTGAGGTGGAATCGGTGTACGTCATCGACGTGGATGGCCTGATCGGGCTGCGCCAGGTCCGCACGGGGCGCAGGCAGTATGGCGAGGTGGAGATTCTCGCTGGTTTGACACCGGGCGAGCAGGTGGCTGTCGATGCCGCGCAGGCGCTTCAGGCGCGCCGCGTGCAACGTGAGCGGATGGCGGAGCGCTGACATGCGTCTGGGCATTTCCGGCCGCCTCGCACATATGTTCCAGTCGCATGCGCTGACGCCCGTTCTGGCGTTGGCCGGGCTGTTGCTCGGCATTGCGGCAGTGCTGATCACGCCGCGAGAGGAGGAGCCGCAGATCGATGTGACGATGGCGGATGTGGTCGTCGCATTCCCCGGCGCGCCTGCACAGGATGTGGCCACGCTGGTATCCACGCCGCTGGAGCGGGTGCTTTCGGAAATCGAGGGCGTCAAGCACGTCTATTCGGCCAGTCGCACCGGCATGGCCGTGGTGACGGTGGAGTTTCAGGTCGGTGTGCCGCGTCAGGCGGCGTTGGTGCGCCTGCATGACAAGGTGCTGTCGAACGCGGATCTGTTTCCGCAGGGACTGGGCGTTTCGCAACCGCTGGTGCGCCCGCTTGGCATCGATGACGTGCCGGTGATGGCGCTGACGCTCTGGGCCGATGATCCGGACATCGATGGCGAGGCGCTGGCCGAGGTGGCGCGTACCCTGCAAACCGAACTCAAGCGCGTGCCGGGTACGCGTGACATCCGTGTGATCGGTGCGCCCGAACGCGCCGTGCTGGTAACACCCAATACCGCCAAACTGGCCGCCCATGGGCTCAGTCTGCCGGAACTGGGTGCAGCGCTGGCGGCCTCCAACGTGGTGGCCGAGCCGGGGGCACGCGTCGGTGCCGAAGGCAGTGTGCCGGTCACGCTGGGCACCTGGCTGGCTGATGCCGATGCCTTGTCCGAATGGTTCATCACTCTGGCCGATGGTCGGGCGCTGCGCATTGCCGATGTGGCGCAGGTGCAGCGCATGGCGGATCGCCCCGATGCGTATGTCTGGCATGGCGCGCCTCCGGGCCGCCTCGGCCCCGTCGAGGGTCGTGTGCCGGCGCTGACGTTGAGCATCGCGAAGAAGCCGGGGACCAATGCCACCGAGATCACTGCCGCGGTGAGCGAGCGCCTCGTCGGCCTGCGCGACGGCACGATTCCCGATGGCGTGCATGTGGAAATCAGCCGTGATTACGGCGCCACGGCCGCCGATAAAGCCAATACGCTGATCCAGAAGCTGGTGTTCGCCACCGGCTCGGTAGTGCTGCTGGTGCTGTTCGCGCTCGGTTGGCGCGAGGCCATCGTGGTGGGTGCCGCGGTGGTGCTGACGCTGGCGTTGACCCTGTTCGCGTCGTGGGCGATGGGCTTCACCTTGAACCGAGTTTCCCTGTTCGCGCTGATCTTCTCCATCGGCATCCTCGTGGACGATGCCATTGTGGTGGTGGAGAACATCCATCGACACATGGCGCAGGGCGGCAAGTCGCTGCGCGAGGCAATTGCGCCGGCGGTGGACGAAGTGGGCGGGCCGACCATCCTGGCCACCTTCACCGTGATCGCCGCGCTGATGCCGATGGCCTTCGTCACCGGGTTGATGGGGCCGTACATGCGGCCGATTCCGATCAATGCCTCGGTCGGCATGGCGATTTCGCTGCTGATCGCGCTCACCGTCACGCCATGGCTGGCCTTGAAGCTGTTGCGTCGCCATGGCGCGGCCCGTTCAAGCCAAGAGGGTGGTGCGCCCGATACCAAGGCGGCACGCCTGCAGGGCTTGTTCGAGCGCATCCTGCGGCCGTTTCTCGACAGCGAGCGCGGTGGTCGTCGCCGTTTCGCGCTGTTTGCCGGCATCGTTTTGCTGGTGGCGGCCTCGTTGGGGCTGGCGACGATGCAATGGGTGGTGCTGAAGATGCTGCCCTTCGACAACAAGTCCGAATTCCAGGTGGTGCTGGACATGCCCGAAGGCACGCCGCTGGAACACACCAACGCGGTGCTGGCGGAAATGGCCGAAGCATTGTCGCAGGTGCCGGAAGTGGAAAATTTCCAGGGCTATGCCGGCACCTCCGCACCGATCACCTTCAACGGACTGGTGCGGCAGTACTATCTGCGCAGCGGCGCCAACGTGGGCGATCTGCAAATCAATCTGGTCGACAAGTCCGAACGCCGGCGCCAGAGCCACGCCATCGCCCGCGATGTTCGTCCACTGCTGGCCGGTATTGCCGCACGCCATGGCGCGGTGGTGAAGGTGATCGAAGTGCCACCCGGTCCGCCGGTGCTCTCGCCAATCGTGGCCGAGGTCTACGGCCCGGATGACGATGGCATCCGCCGCATCGCCAAGGCGCTGGAGACACGTTTTGCCCGCACCAAGGGCATCGTGGACATCGATACGACGGTGGAAGTGGCGGCGCGTCGCGACCTGCTCGTGATCGACCGCGATCGTGCCGCACGCCTGGGC
>JAEXRB010000131.1 GCA_023438325.1 Pseudomonadota bacterium
GCCATGCACGCTCAATCCCTCTCATTGCCCACCGCCGCTCCTGCCGCAGCCACCACGCCGCTAAATTTCACCCCGGCAGCGGCGGCCAAGGTGAGCGAATTGATCCACGAAGAAGGCAACGCCGCGCTCAAGCTGCGTGTCTACATCTCCGGCGGCGGCTGCTCGGGATTCCAGTACGGCTTCGAGTTCGACGAGGAACAGGCCGAGGATGACACCGTGGTGGAACGCAACGGTGTCGCGCTGCTGATCGATCCGCTCAGCCTGCAATACCTGCATGGCGCCGAAGTGGATTATTCGGAGAGCCTGCAGGGCGCGCAGTTCGTGATCCCCAACCCCAACGCCAAGACCACCTGCGGCTGCGGCTCCTCGTTCTCGGCCTGAGGCCAGAGCTCACCGGGATGAACAGCGAGCGCAGCCTGCGCAACCACTTCTCCGGTTTGGCGCTGGATCGCGCCGAGCTGACCCGTCTTTCACCCGATGCGTTGCGCACCGTCTGGCCGGAGGCGCGCGTCATCGCGGTGGATTTCGAGGGTCGCACGCCCGGCGACGAACACGGCCCGCGGTTGTGGCACGGCGCGGAACTGGGCGAGGCTTTCCGCGAAATCGCCACGTTCCTCGGCCAAAATCACGGCGAGGCCGCCTGCTTCGCACTGCCTGCCGAACGCCTCGCACCGGGCGCGATCGCTGCCGATACGCCATGGATTGACCTGCGCCTCGCCGCCGCTGCGTGGTCGCGCTTCCACAGCGGCCTGTTCGCTTATGCCAAGGCGCTGCTGCTGTGGCAGAGCCGTGCACGCCATTGCGGCGCCTGCGGCTCACCCACGCAACTGGTGCGCGCCGGCCATTGCGCTCGCTGCCGCAATCCGGACTGCGCCATGCAGCAATTTCCCCGCACCGATGCCGCCATCATCGTGCTGGTCAAAAATGGCAACCGCGCCTTGCTCGGACGGCAGCGCAGCTGGCCGAAAAAACGCTGGTCCACGCTTGCCGGCTTCGTCGAACCGGGCGAATCTCTGGAAGATGCGGTACGCCGCGAGGTGGATGAAGAAGCCGGCGTCAGGCTCGATGCGGTGGATTACCACTCCTCGCAGCCCTGGCCGTTCCCCGGCGCCTTGATGGTCGGCTTCCACGCCACCGCCTCCGATCCCGCCATCCGCGTCGGCGACGAGCTGGAAGATGCGCGCTGGTTCCGCGATACCGAACTGGTAGCTGCCATCGGCGCAGGCCAGGTGCAGTTGCCGCAGCCCATTTCCATCTCGCGCTGCCTGATCGAAGACTGGCTGGTCGAACAGCTCGGCCTCTCGGTGCTCGATTCCCTGCGCGCGCAGGATTGATCGACCCGCTCCACCCGGTGTCCGGGATAGAATCCACGTTGCCATCCCGACGGGAGTTCCCATGTCCGCCACTCTGATCGCCGTGGTGCTGGCCCTGCTCCTCGGGCATGCCATGACCCCGCTTGCACGGCTGCGACGCCATGGGTGGTTTGATCGCTGGCTGGCGTTCGGGCGAAGCCGATTCGGCCATGCCTTCACTTCGCCGCTCTCCCTCCTGATTTCCCTCGGCTTGCCGCTGTTGCTGGTGGGTTGGCTCCAGAGTGCGCTGGACGGACGTTTTTTCGGCATTCCCGGCTTCCTGTTCGCGATGGCAGTGCTGATCTACTGCTGGGGGCCGCGCGATCTGGATCTGGATGTGGAAGCCATCGAGGAAGCGCCGGATGAAGCCGCGCGCACGCGCGCCATCGCGCAGCTCGCAGGCGAAGATCGTCGCCCCGCCGCCGATGACGAAGCCGGGCTGGTGACCGCGGTATTTTCCGGCGCTCGGCGGCGCTGGTTCGGGGTGCTGCTGTGGTTTCTCCTGCTCGGCCCGTTCGGTGCGATGCTGTATCGCCTGACCGAGCGCGGCGCAGGTGCGTCGATCGGCCATTTGCCACCGGCGCATGCGGCCGCGTATCGCCACCTGCTCGCGATTCTGGATTGGCCGGTGGCACAACTGATGGTGCTGGCGCTGGCGATCGCCGGCAACTTCGATGCCGTCTATGGCGCCTGGCGTGACTGGCACGACGCCCGTCGCGGCCAACCGTTCGATTTTTCTACCGGCTTTCTCGATGCCGTCGCGCTGGCGGGCGAACGCCAGTCGCGCCGCGAGGAATCTGCCGAGCGCGCACGCGACGCCCAGGCCGGCCTGGACACACCAGACGATTTTCCGCCCGATGCACCTGCGGCACTGCCGGCGATGCACACCGCCATGACCTTGATCTGGCGCATCCTGATCGTCTGGCTGGTGGTGCTCGCCCTGTTCGTGCTGGCGGGTTTTGTTTGATCGAGCCCTTCTGGCACCAGCTCGCGTCCATCCCCGGCTACGGCATGCCGCTGGCGCTGGCGTGGGCTGCGTACATTCTCGCGCTCGGTCTCTGGATCATCTGGGAAAAGCGTGAGCCGGCAGCCACGCTGGGCTGGCTTCTGGCGCTGGCTGCGCTGCCGCTGATCGGCTTCCTGATCTACTACCTGCTCGGGCCACGCCGCATCCGCCGCCAGCGCTTGCGCCGCCTGCGTGCCCGCGCCGCACTGGTGGCGCGTGCCCCCGAGGACGAGGGTGACGCCGCGCACCTGCAACTGGCCACGCTGGCACAGCGCACCACCGGCATGCCGGCAGTGCACGTGATCGCACCTCGGCTCCTGCACAACGGCGAGGAAACCTACGACGCGATGCTTCAGGCCATCGCCGCGGCACGTCACACCATCCATCTGGCCAGCTACATTTTCGATCCCGACACCACCGGCAGGATGTTCCGCGACGCCTTGCTGGAAAAAGCCCGCACCGGCGTGAAAGTGCGGTTGCTGCTCGACAGCGTGGGCAGTGCCCGACTGCGCGACCGCTTCTTCGCCGACCTCATCGCCGCCGGCGGCGAAGTGGCCTGGTTCCATCCGGTGCGTTTGCGGCTGCTGCGACGTCCGACATTGAACCAGCGCAGCCATCGCAAGATCCTGATCATCGATGGCGACATCGGCTTCACCGGCGGGGTGAACATTTCCGATACTCAGGATCGCCGACGCCGCGATGATGCCCACTGCGACCTGCATCTGCGGTTTTCCGGCTCCGCCGTGCAGGCACTGCAACTGACTTTCGTCGAGGACTGGGCCTACGTTACCGGCATCGCATTGCGCGATACCGCGTTGTGGCCGCGCCCGGCCTGCGGTGGTGCGCCCGCGCTGGCGCTGCCTTCCGGGCCGGACTCATCATGGGAAGCCTTCCACCGCATCGCCGTGGAAGCCATCCACGACGCCACCGAGCGGGTCTGGCTGGTAACGCCGTACTTCGTGCCGAGCGAAGCGGCGCGCATGGCCCTGAGCAATGCCGCACTGTGCGGTGTGGACGTGCGCGTGATGTTGCCGCGCCAAGCCGATTCGCGTCTGGTGAGTGCGGCGGCGCGCTCGTACTACGACGAATTGCTTGCCGCCGGCGTGCGCATCTTCGAATACCAACCCAACCTGCTGCACGCCAAGGCCATGCTCGTGGATCGCCGGCACCTGCTGATCGGCAGCGCCAATTTCGACCACCGCAGCTTCCGGCTCAACTTCGAACTTTCCATGCTGGTGGCCGACGCCGGGCTCGCCGATGCGATGGAAACGGCCTGGCACGACTACACCGAGCGCGCGCTGGAGATCCTCGCCGATGCATCCGTCTCACGTCTGCGCCGGCTCGGCGATGCGGTGGCACGGCTGCTTTCGCCGCTGCTGTAGGTTGACCGCCTTACAAAAGCCTAGAAAACTGGCGCCCATGCGCCGGCGCGGACGAACCGCCCGGTTTCACCTCTGGAGATTGCCCATGCGCTGGTTGTGGTTTGTAGGTTCGCTGGTGTGTTTTGCCGTGCTGTTCAAGACCGCCTCCATCGGCCTGGCGCTGCTGTGTCTGGTGGGCGCACTGGTGTTCATGATCGTCGGCACACTGGCGGTGGCGGCGCAACGCATCGAGAGCAGTCGCGGCGATACCGGCCGATTGTTCGGCCCCGAGGAAATCCGCCAAATGCGCGAAGCCGAAGCACGCCGCAAGGCCGCAGCGCAGCCTGTCGAACCCGGCGATGCAGCCATCGTCGGCGTGGCGACGGCCAGCGCACTCATCGCAGCAGAATCGGCTGGACGGGATGACGCCTCCCCGGACAGTTCGGCCACCGGCGATACACCCGATGCCGGTACATGAGGCGCTCATGAGGGAGATGAAATGAACTTTACGCTGGAGAGCCTCATCATCCTGCTTCTGGTCGGCGGTATCGCCGGCTGGCTCGCAGGCCTGGTCATGAAGGGCCGTGGTTTCGGCATCCTTGGCAACATCGTGGTCGGCATCGTGGGTGCCTTTGTCGGCAGCTTCGTGCTCGGCCTGTTCAATCTCGCCATCGGCGGCGGCATCGTGGCCGGCATCATCAACGCCTTCATCGGCGCGGTGATCCTGCTCTTCCTGATCGGATTGATTCGCAAGGCGAAGTGATCCTTCGTTCCGCTGGCAACCGGGCGCACACCCC
>JAEXRB010000139.1 GCA_023438325.1 Pseudomonadota bacterium
TCCCAATCATTGCTGGTGCCGATGTCGTCGATCAGGATCCGCACCCGCACGCCACGCTCCGCCGCAGCCAGAGCGTCGGCCAGAAGCAGATGCCCGGTCAGGTCCGAATGCCAGATGTAGTACATGAGATCGAGCGATCGCTCGGCCTTGCGTGCCGAAAGCGCGCGCGAAGCGAAAGCGTCGAGGTTGTCCGACAGCATGATCAAGCCGCTCTCGCCGGGACGCGACTGGGTCGTGATGCCGATCATGCG
Organism: Pseudomonadota bacterium; assembly: GCA_023438325.1. Classification (GTDB taxonomy): domain Bacteria; phylum Pseudomonadota; class Gammaproteobacteria; order Xanthomonadales; family Xanthomonadaceae; genus Denitratimonas. The sequence continues at coordinate 252 of JAEXRB010000139.1, forward strand.
GTCGAGCGTGGTCACGTTCTCCGTGACCGGCAGTGCGTGGGATGCCTCGCCGCGAACGCGGGCGGCGAAGATGCCGTAGAACCAGGTGGCCAGCGTCGAGGCCAGGATGAAGCCCACGCCGACGAGGAGAATGATGCGCATCATGCTCATGACTCAACTCCGCCACCATCGCGCACAGGTGGGCGACGATACAAAATTTCCACTGCATCCGGCTGGCGGGAAATCGGACAAACAAAAAAGGCAGGTGCCTTTCAGCACCTGCCTTTCTGATTTGGAGCGGGTAACGAGGCTCGAACTCGTGACCTCGACCTTGGCAAGGTCGCGCTCTACCAACTGAGCTACACCCGCTTGGTGTCCGACTATTTTAGGGGAATCTGGAAGGATGTCAACACCCCGATACACAAATCATGTGCGCCCGTCATCGCGCATCGCCGGCCAGGCCGCACGCAGGTACTGGAAGCCGGACCACAGCGTCAGGATCGCGGCGGCGGCGAGCAACCATTCACCGAGATGGAAGATCGGTTCGCCCAGCCAAGGCGTCGCACGCTGCGGCTTTTCCGGCGTCACCGAATAAAGCAGGCACAAGAGGGCGGCCATCTGCACCACGGTCTTGACCTTGCCGATCCAGGCCACCTTCACGCGTGCGCGCTGTCCGATCTCGGCCATCCATTCCCGCAATGCCGATACCGCGATCTCGCGCCCGACGATGACCGAGGCCCAGAACGCCATCCAGGGCGTCGGGTGACCCTGCACGATCAGGAACAGCGCCACTGCCACCATGAGTTTGTCGGCCACCGGATCGAGAAAGGCTCCGAAGGCCGAATACATGTGGTAGCGCCGTGCGATCCAGCCATCAAGCCAATCGGTGAACGCCCCCAGCGCGAAGAGGAAGGCGGTGGCGAAGTTGGTCCACGGGTACGGCAGATAGAACACCAGCACCAGCACCGGTATCAGCGCGATGCGGAACAACGTCAGGATGGTGGGAATGGTCAGTTTCACGGTGAATCCTGTTTGGGCGGCACCCCGGCCTCCTCGATGCCATGCAACGCGCCCCAGATACGTTGCGCCAGCGCCATGTTGATACCCTCGACACGGGCAATTTCCTCGGCGCCTGCACGTTTCAATTCGGCCAGGCCACCGAAATGACGCAGAAGCATAGCGCGTCGGCGCGCACCAATGCCCGGGATGTCCTCCAGCCGGCTGTGCTCGCGCACCTTGGCGCGCCGGCCACGATGTCCGGTGATGGCGAAACGGTGCGCTTCGTCGCGTACCTGTGCGATCAAGTGCAACGCTGGCGAATCTGCGCCCGGATGCAACTGGCGTCCATCAGGCAGCACCAGCGTCTCATCACCGGCCCGTCGTGCCGCGCCCTTGGCCACGCCGACCAATGCGATGCCCTCGATGCCCAGTTCATCGAGCACGTCCCGTGCCTGCGCGAGCTGGCCCTTGCCGCCATCGATCAAGAGAAGATCGGGCACCACGCCGTCCTCTTTGGCGCGCCTGAAGCGACGCGACAAGGCTTGCCCCATCGCGGCAAAATCGTCGCCCGGCGTGATACCGGAGATGTTGAAGCGACGATACTGGCTACGCAGCGGGCCATCGGCGTCGAACACCACGCAGGAAGCCACCGCGGCCTCGCCCATGGTGTGGCTGATGTCGAAACACTCGATGCGTTGCGGCGGCTCATCCAATGCCAGGATCGACTGTACCGCCGCCAACCGCGCATGTTGCGCGGCTTGGCTGCCGATCTGCGCGGCCAGAGCGATGCGGGCGTTCTGCAAGGCCAGCTCCAGATACCGCGCACGCTCGGCCCGCACCGCTGCCTTCAAGCGCACTTTGGCCCCCAAGCGCTCTCCCAGCACCTGTTCGATCATGTCCTGATCTTCAATGGCGTGGCTGAGCACGATTTCGCGTGGCGGGCGCTTGTCGAAATAGTACTGACCGACGAACGCGCCCAGCACCTCGGCCGGATCATCCGCACCATTGGTGCGCGGGAAGAAATTGCGTGTTCCCAGGTTCATGCCATTGCGGAAGCACAGCAGCACCACACATGCGATGCCCTGATCCACCGTGCAGGCCAGCACATCCAGATCAAGGCGCTCGCCATCCACGTACTGGCGCGCCTGCATCTTGCGCAGATTGGCGATCTGGTCGCGCAGATGCGCTGCGCGTTCGAACTCCAGCTCGGCACTGGCCTGCTCCATCGCTTCGCCAAGTTCCTGCACCAATCCATCATTGTTGCCATCAAGGAACAACTCGGTGCGATGCACGCTGGCGCGATAGTCCTCCGGGCTGATGTAGCTCACGCAAGGCGCGCTGCATCGTTCGATCTGGTATTGCAGACAAGGTCGGCTGCGATTGCGGAACACGCTGTCCTCGCAGGAGCGCAGCTTGAACAGCTTGTGGATGGTATTGAGTGTCTCGCGCACCGACAGCGCACTTGGATAGGGGCCGAAAAAGCGCCCGCCGATGGCACGGGTGCCGCGGTAGAACGCGATGCGCGGGGTGTCGTCCTGCGTGGTGAGATAGATGTAGGGATAGCTCTTGTCATCGAGCAAACGCACGTTGTAGCGCGGCTTGAGCGACTTGATCAGCTGGTTTTCCAGCAACAAGGCCTCGCCTTCGGTGCGCGTAATGGTGACTTCCATCCGCGCCACCTGCGCCAGCATCGCCTGAATGCGCAAGGTGCGCTCGGCAGAAACGAAATAACTGGCGACGCGCTTCTTCAGCGACGCCGCCTTGCCCACGTACAAGACGCTGTCGTCGGCCGCGTACATGCGATAGACGCCGGGCGCGGCGGTCAGCTCACGCGCGAAGCGCTTGCCATCGAACGCGGTGACGTCTTCCCGGGCCATTCCGGCAGCCATGTCCAGCTCAGGGCGTCATCGGCAGCACGTGCACTTCACCGCTGCCGATTTCCCAGCGCACCACTTCGTGCGCGTCGGTATTGGCGATCCACAGGCGCGTGCCGTCGCCGGCGATGCCTGAAGGGCAGCGCAAACGATGTGCGATGGGGAAACGCACCAGTCCACCGCCTTCCAGATGCAAAGCGCCAATCGCATCGTTGTAGCTGTCGGCGATCCAGAGCATCGCTGTCTTGGGGTCGAGGGTGACATCGAGCGGATACTGCATGCGCGCGGTATCGCGCTCACCCTCTTCATTGCCGAACTCAAACAAGCCCTGCCCGAGCAAGGTATGCACTTCACCGGAGGCCACATTCACGCTGCGCAGGGCGGAAGACTGGCTGTCGCAGACGTAGAGCGTGGACTGCACCAGCACCATGCCGGCCGGTTGTGCGAAAGACGCCAGCGCACCAGCGCCATCGTTCAGGGCGAGGCGACCCGAACCGGCCAGCGAACGGAAGGAGAAGCGCGTCAGATCCAGTTCCCATATCTGATGGCTGGCCGCCATCGAGATATAGAGGCGCTCCGGGCCGCAACTCACGCCCCAAGGCCGATCCAGCAAGACGGTCGCACCGCGCACATCCGACACCGGCTGTGGCAATCCGCCGCGCCCCTGCCCGATCAGCGTGCCGACATCGCCGGTGGAAAGGTTGATGCGGCGAATCGCATGGTTGCCGGTATCGGCAACATAAAGCACATCCTTGAATACGGCCAACCCGGCCGGCATCTGGAAAGCCGCCTGGATGCCAGGGCCATCCACGAAACCGGCGGCACCCGAGCCGAACGCGCGCAGCACCTTGCCATCGTGATCGCATTCAAGGATGCGATGGTGGCCCGAATCGCTGACGTAAAGCCGCTGTGGCGTCAATGCGAGGCCACGCGGGAAAGCCACTTCGGTGCGCGGTTCGGGGCGTGATACCGACAACGCGGTTTCATACACCCGCAGACCGCGCTCGCCGGCCTCGTCGAGCAAGTGGATGATGCGTTCCTCCAGCGCCTCGCGCTGTTGATCTCCGGCGACGATCTCCACCAATCGTCCTTGCGCATCCACGAAAGCCACGCAGGGCCAGCCACGCACGCCATAGTGCTGCCATGCCACCGCATCGGCATCGCTGGCAACGGGAAAGCGCACCCCGAGGCGGTTGACCGCGCGCGCCACCAGCGCCGCATCGCGCTGGGCATCGAACTTGGGAGTATGCAGGCCGATCACGCTCAATCCATCGGCGTACTTGGTCTGCAAGAACGCCAGATCGGCCAGCAGGTTGGCCGAGGTGGCCGAGCCGGCATGCCAGAACGCCAGCGCCGTCACGCGGCCATGCAGCGTATCCAACCGCTGCGGTGCGCAATTGACCCACTCCAGTGAAAGCGGCAGATCGGGAGCCAGCTGAAAATCGGTCATCGGCGTGCAGCAACCATGCAGACGGGTGTAGGCCGATGCATTATGCCTGCCCCCGCACGCGCCGGAGCAAGCCTGGCATCACGCCGCGCAACAGCCGTACGGTATCGTGGAAACCGGCGATATCGCCGTAGTACGGATCGGGCACCTCGCTTCCCGCGGCAGCGCCGCACCATGGCAACAAAAGAGCTATTTCGGCATCGGCTTGTGCCGGGCGATGACGTTCCAGCCAGGCGAGGTTGGAACGATCCGCCGCAAGGATCAAATCGAAGTGCCTAAAGTCGGCGTCGACTACTTGACGCGCACGCAGGTCTTCGATGCCACACCCCGACTCCCTCGCCACCTTGCGGGCGCGCTCATCGGGCGCGGCCCCGATGTGGTAGTCGTGCGTTCCTGCCGAATCCAACCGCACCGCCATACCAGCCTCGCGCAAAGCCACGCGGGCAATGCCTTCGGCCAGCGGGGAACGGCAGATATTGCCCATGCAGACAAAAAGGATCGACGATATTTCTTTGTTTTCCATTGCGTTATTTTGGAATCTCGTGTGATTGGAGCAACCGGACAAGGAGCATTGCCGCCCTTGTCGTACAGATACTTGCACGCGCGAACCGGAGAGGGCCATTCCTGCTTGCCACGGTGCCGCAATCTGGCCGCCTTCCGCCCATCGCATCCAACGCGTATCACACGACACTGCCCGATCACTGGCATCCACAAGCACAAAGGCCATCAATGAGCCAGGGTTTGGAATGACGGCTGGTGCCGGATCAGCACGCGCACACGATTGCGACAAGACCATCGCGAAACCTGGGCGACTGCTGGCAGATACTTGCGCCATCATGCGATCGAACTGCACCGATACGATGCCTGCATGACATGCCGCGCGATAGGATCGTTCCCCATGAACCACAAGACACTCCGCCCCCTGCGTACAACATCCGCGGCCATCTTTGTTTTGTTCGGCGCGATCAGCTTGAGCGTGGCGGCGAGCGGCGTGCCGATCACATCGGGATACAGCGACTACCAGCCTTCGGTGATTCGCTCACGCGATGGCAAGCATCGGCTCGTGTTCGAGCGCCTTGACAACAATCTCTCGGGCGATCTCTGGATCACGCATTCCGGCGATGGCGGAGAAAACTGGAGCACGCCGACTCCGGTCATCACGAGTGCGACGAACGAACGCCATCCCGCGCTGCTCGAACTGTCACCGTCAAATTACGTGCTGTTCTATCTCAAGGACACCGGCGCAACCTCGTCCTATCGCATCATGCGCGCCACCAGCAGCGACGGCCTCACCTTCACCGAGCAGCAGCCGCTCGATCTGGGGTGGGGGAGCGGCGGCGAAATCAATCCGCACGTCATTCGCCACAATGACGGCAGCCTGACGATGAGCTACCAACGTCTCGGCGCCGGTTCATACATCGCACGCTCGCTCGACGGCGGCGCCAGCTGGGACACGCTGCGTACTCCGATCGCCACCGGCAGCCAACTGCCGCGCATCGCATTCCGCGAACGCGACGGCCTGTATCTGGCCAGCTACCAAGTCGGTAGCAACCAGCTCTCGATGCATGTGAAGACCACGCCCAACCCATACGACTGGAGCGCGCCGGCGCAGGATTTCGCCATCACCGGCAACAACCACGACTCGCTGCCCGCAGTGATGCCCGACGGAGCCTTCGTCCTGTTCTGGATCGTGGCCAGCGGCAATCAGTTCGACCTGCGCGTGCGGCGCTCGATCGATGGTCTGACATGGGAGCCGACACGCATCATCACGCTCAGCGCCAACGAAGACGACGTGCAGCCACATCCTCTGATCGGAACTTCGACCAGCACGGTCGAGCTCTATTGGGGCCGAGGTGAAGCACCAGGCGCAAACAACTTCCGCATCGTCCGCGATGCGGCCGTGGTCGTCAGCGATGATGTATTTGCAAACGGTTTCGAGCGGTCCCGGCAATCACGCGATGCGCCAGAAGCCCGGCCATGAGCCGGACTGCATGGCTGGAAAACGGTGTCACGTTGCCAACGCCCGCAGCGTGATGCCGACGATGTAGGCCAGATAGGTGCCGCTTGCATAGCCGACCGTGCCCAGCAACACGCCAACCGGCGCAAGCGAAGGATGGAACGCGGCGGCAACCACCGGGGCCGATGCGGCGGCGCCGATGTTGCCCTGCGAGCCGATGGCGAAATAAAACAGCGGCGTGCGGGTGAGCTTCATCGCGATCCACAGGCACGCGATATGGACGCTGATCCAGACCACACCCAGCGCAAACAACCAGGGTCGATCCAGCAACGCCAGAAGATCCATCTGCATGCCGATGCAGGCGATCAGGAAGTACAGCAACAAGGTGCCGATCTTCGACGCGCCCGCGCCTTCCAGACGGCGTGCGCGCGTGAAACTCAGGATCAGGCCGAAAGTGGTGGAAAGCACCACCACCCAGACGAAGGTGGAGGTGAGACTGAACTGCGCCGCCCACGACACATTGGCCGCGAACCAGTTCGCCACCGGCGTGGCGATCGCGTGCGCCAGGCCCACGAAACCGAATCCCACCGCCACGATCACCATCAAGTCGGTCAGCGTCGGAATACGCGCGTGCTGGGCCTGATAGGCAGCAACGTGCTCCTTGAGCTCGTCCAGTGCGCGTGTATCTGCACCGTTGCGCCGATCGATATCGTCGGCCCGACCGGCCAGAAACAGCAGCACCGCCATCCACAGACTCGCCACTGCCACGTCGACGACGGCGAACTGGCCGAAGGTGGTGGCATCCACACCGAACACCTCTCGCATTGCCACCATGTTCGCACCACCGCCGATCCAGCTTCCGGCCAGCGCCGCCATGCCGGCCCAGGTATCACCAGCCACCGTTGTCGGGTGCAACCAGGAAAACAGCAGGTACGAAACGATGGCACCGAGCATGATGCCGAAGGTGCCTGCACAGAACACCACGATCAGGCGCCAGCCGAGTCGGAAGATCGCTGGGAGATCGATGGAAAGTGTCAGCAATACCAACGCTGCGGGCAGCAGCACATCCCGCGCGACCGGGTTGTAGAGCTTGGTGTTGACTCCGTCGATCAGACCTGTGGTGTTGTAGATCGCGGGAATGAAGTAGCACAGCAACAAGGCCGGCACGACCTTGAAAAAACGTTGCAGGAACGGCGTCGGCCCGCTCGCCGCCCAGAAGATCGCACCCAGCGTAGCGGCGATGAGGCCGAACAGGACGATGTCGTTGGTGATCAGCGGCGCGGGAACGGCGGGAGTGTCGAGCATAGGAATTTCCAGTCGATGAAAACGTACCCGGCGCAAGCGGGCTGGACGGCGACTATACTGCCCGGCCCGCTTCTCCGTATCAGCCACTTGCCCATGAACCCGAACTTCCTCGACTTCGAACAGCCCATCGCCGAACTGGAAGCCAAGATCCAGGAACTTCGCCACGCCAGCCAGGGCAGCGCGTTCAACATCGAAGAAGAAGTTGCCAAGCTTCAGGACAAACTCAAGGCACGCAGCGCCGAGATCTTCCGCAATCTCACGCCTTGGCAGGTTTCCCAGTTGGCGCGCCACCCGCAGCGCCCCTACACGCTCGATTATGTGAAGCTGATATGCGAGGAGTTCCACGAACTGGCCGGTGATCGCGCCTATGCCGACGACGCCGCCATCGTCGGCGGCCCGGCGCGCATCGAAGGCCGCGCCGTGATGTTGATCGGCCAACAGAAAGGCCGCGACACCAAGAGCAAGATCAAACGCAACTTCGGCATGCCGCGCCCTGAGGGCTACCGCAAGGCATTGCGCCTGATGCAGATGGCCGAACGCTTCAAACTTCCCATCGTCACCTTCATCGACACGCCGGGCGCCTATCCCGGCGTGGGCGCGGAAGAGCGCGGCCAGAGCGAGGCCATCGCGCGCAATCTTCTGGAAATGGCGCGCCTGCGCGTGCCCATCGTCTGCACCGTGATCGGCGAAGGCGGCTCCGGTGGCGCACTGGCCATCGGTGTGGGCGACCGCACCTTGATGCTCGAATACAGCACCTATTCGGTGATTTCCCCGGAAGGTTGCGCCTCGATCCTCTGGAAAACCGCCGAGCGCGCCAAGGATGCTGCCGAGGCCCTTGGCATCACCGCACCGCGCCTGCTGGAACTGGGTCTGATCGACCAGATCGTGAAAGAGCCGCTCGGCGGTGCCCATCGCGACCCGCAGGCAATGGCGGAGCGATTGAAGCAAAGCCTGCTCGGCCAACTTGACCTGCTCGAACGCCACGACAGCGCCGCGCTGCTGCAACAACGCTACGAACGGCTGCGCAGCTACGGCCGCTATCAAGCAGCCTGATCCGCCTCACCAGGCCATCACCTGCAACACATCGGTGATGGCCGCATCCGTGTCGAGAAGGGCGGATGCGGCGCGCGCAGGCGCAGCGCACGCAAAGCAGCGATTGCGCGAACCAAGCTCTCGGGAGAAAGAGCGGAAGCGACAATACGTTGCCCACTGCCCCGCTGCCTTGCCGCCCGACACGAGGCGGGCGTGCCCGCAAACCGCCAAGTGTGCCCGCTCGCAAACAGCGGCGCCAGTTACTCGCCCACGCAACTCCGGATCGCTTCGCGCAGGCGCTCACATGGCTCGCGGGCCAATGGCTGATCGCCTTCGTCGGTGAGCAGGAAGAAGTCTTCGGCGCGTTCGCCGAACGTGGCGATGCGGGCGTCATGTACTCGCACGCGATGTTCGCGCAGGATCGCGGCAACCTGCGCCAAAAGACCGGGGCGATCACTGCATACCAGTGTCAGCAACGTGCCTGTGCCCTGCTCGGAAAACTCGATCTGCAACGGCACGCGAAAATGACGCAGGTGACGCGGCATGGCGCGGCGGGTCGGCGGCCTGCTCGCGCCCGGCTCGCGCAGGTTCTCGCGCAGGCTCTGTGCCACGGTGCTGGCGCGGCGCTCGGGCGGAATCGACTCCATGCCGGTGTCGAGCAATTGGAAGGTATCCAGCGTCATGCCACCGCGCGAAGTCAGGATGCGTGCATCCACGATGGACAGCCCGAGGCGATCGAGCGTGGCGGCAGCACTGGCGAACAAGCCATCGCGATCATGCGAATAAACGAACACCTCCATCGCACCGGGCCGCGCATGCGGGCGCACCAGCACCACCGGCAAACCCTGCGCCTCGGCCAGTGCAATGCCCTGCGTCTGCCAGGCGATCTGTTCAGCGCGATAACGCAGGAAACTGTCGTCGGGGAATTCGTCCCAGAGCCGTTCGATGGTGGCGTCATCCACGCCCTCCTCGTGCAGACGCCGACGCGCTGCCTCGCGGGTTTCGGCGATGCGTTCGTCCGCGTGCAAACGCTGCGCCAGGCCACGCCGCAAAGTGAAGCGCGTGGCTGCGTGCAGATCGGCCATGAGGCGATCCTTCCACGCATTCCACAGCTTGGGGCTGGTGCCCGCGATATCGGCCACGGTGAGCAGATAGAGGTAATCGAGCCGTTCGCGCTCGCCCATCTGGTGGGCGAACCAAGACACCACTTCCGGATCGGAAATGTCCTTGCGCTGGGCGGTGGTGGACATCACCAGATGCTGGCGCACCAGCCAGACCACCAGATCCGTATCGGCACCGGAAAGCCCGTGTGCTTCGCAGAAATCGCGTGCATCCAGCGCACCGAGCACGGAATGATCGCCACCGCGCCCCTTGGCGATATCGTGGAACAGGCCGGCGAGCAGCAGCAACTCCGGCTTGCGCAATCTGGACCACAACTCGTGCCCGAGTGCGAAGCGTTCGGCTGATTCGGGCCGGGAAAAACTGTCGATGTTGCGAAGCACGGCAAGCGTGTGTTCGTCCACGGTGTAGACGTGGAACAGGTCGTACTGCATCCGCCCGGCCACGCGCCCGAAGGCCGGCAGGTAACGTCCGAGCACGCCCAGACGCGCCATGCGTTCTAGGGTGGGCACGGCTTGCGGGTCGCGCACCAACTGCATGAACAGCGTACGCACGCCTTCATCGCTGCGGAAGCGATCGTCCATCTGCGCCAGAGCCTCCCCCAGCGCGCGTGCCGTGGCCGAATGCAGGCTGGCAATTTCCGGGTGCTGCTGCCAGGCGCGAAACAGATGCAGAATGGTGATCGGGCGGCGATACATCCGATCCACATCACGCAGTGCGAGACTGCCGCCGATGCGGACGAATTCGCCTTCCAGCGGCACCACATCCGGTGTGGTTTGCAGGCTTTCGTCGAAGCGCTGCAACAGCCGATCGCCCAGGCGCTGCACCAGCGCCGCGCTGCGGAAAAAGCCCTGCATCAACTGCTCCACGGCGAGATTGTCGCGGTGTTCGTCATGCAGCTTGAGGCGTTGCGCCAGCGCCTTCTGGTAATCGAACAACAAGCGCTCCTCGCGCCGACCCGCCACGAGGTGCAAACCGAAACGCAAGCGCGAAAGTGCCCTGCGGCGGGTGTCGATCGCATCGAACTCATCGGTGCCCAACGCACCCAATGCCACCAGATCACCCAGACCTTGCACGCCGAAGATGCGCCGCGCCAGCCAGCCCAGCGTCTGGATGTCGCGCAAGCCGCCGGGGCCATCCTTGAGGTTGGGCTCCAGGTTGTAGGCTGTGTCGTTGTAGCGCGCATGGCGTGCGCGCCACTCCGCCCGTTTGGCAGCAAGAAACTCCGCCGGCGGCCAGAAACCCGGCCCGCGCATCGCCACCAGCAGGCGCGACAACGCCGCGTTGTCGCCCACCAACGGGCGCGCCTCGAGAATGGCCGTGGCAACCGTCACATCTTCCTGCGCCGCCTGCACGCACTGCGCCACGCTGCGCACGGCATGGCCAGGCTCCAGCCCGATATCCCACAACAGTGCGAGCCAGCGCTCGATCCCGGTGCGGCAGCGTTCCTGCACATCGTCCTCGGCCAGCACCAGCAGATCCACGTCCGAATACGGAAACAGCTCGCCGCGTCCGTAACCGCCCGTGGCGACCAGGGCCAGCCCCGGCGTACCCTCGAAAATGGCCGTCCAGGTGCCGATCACGGCGCGGTCGACCGCCTGCGCCCGACGCGCCAGCAAACGGTCGATGTCCTCGTCGCGATCAAACGCCTCGGCCAGAAGGCGATCGGTTTCTTCCAGCGCCGCGCGTGTCGCTCGCTTCCAGGCGTCGTCGGTGTTTTCCAGCGGCGCGGAAGGGTGCTCGCTCATGCGTCGTTGTCGTCGCCCGGCACGCGGGTGAGGATCTCGAAACCGTCGTCGGTCACGGCCACGGTGTGCTCCCATTGCGCCGAGAGCGAGCGATCCTTCGTCACCACCGTCCAGCCATCCGGCAACAGGCGCGTGTGGCGCGCACCGGCGTTGATCATCGGCGCGATGGTGAACACCATGCCCTTCTGCAACACCGGCCCGGTGCCGGGGCGACCGTAGTGCAGCACCTGCGGTTCTTCGTGATAGATGCGCCCGATGCCATGGCCGCAGTATTCGCGCACCACCGAGAAGCGCTCGGCTTCGGCAAAGGTCTGGATGGCGTGGCCGATATCGCCCAGCGTCGCCCCCGGCTTCACCACGCGGATGCCTTGAAACATCGCCTCGCGGGTCACATCCACCAGACGCTGCGCCAGCACCGATGGCTTGCCGACGATGTACATGCGGCTGGTGTCGCCGTGCCAGCCATCCTTGATGACGGTGACGTCGATGTTGACGATGTCGCCATCCTTCAACACTTTGTCGCGGCTCGGAATGCCGTGGCAGATCACGTTGTTGACCGAGGTGCAGACCGTGGCCGGGAACGGGATGCGCCCGTGCCCGCCGCCGTAGCCGACGTTGGCCGGAATGGCTTCCTGCACGTTGATGATGTGGTCGTGGCAGATGCGATCCAGTTCGCCCGTGGTGACGCCGGGCTTCACATGCGGCTCGACCACGCGCAGCACTTCGGCCGCGAGGCGACCGGCAATGCGCATCTTCTCGATGTCTTCGGGGGTTTTGATGGTGATGGCCATGCGGCCATTATCGCCCAGATGAGTGCGTGGTCAGAAGCCCTCGTGGCAATGGCACCAGGCACTACCAGGAACCTGCGGACTTGGCAGCCCGGAGCTTCCCATTTTCATGCGCTCCCCAAAACACGATGCCAGAACATGACTATGGGGCGTTCTTCTTCACCAGCCTGAGCAGGGCCGAATGCATGTAAGAAGGGCCTTGCCTCAACCCTGGCCCCGAAAATATCTCGTCGGACGTCAGCAGCAGGTACTCCCCGTTTGGAGAAATCCAGGCAACACGCATGCTCGGCCAACCCAGCGATTGCTC
>JAEXRB010000279.1 GCA_023438325.1 Pseudomonadota bacterium
CTGCTGGCACAGATGCAACACCCCGCCATCGCACAGATTCTGGATGCCGGCAGCGACGAGCACGGCCGCCTCTATCTGGTGATGGAATACGTCGAAGGCCAATCGCTGACGCACTGGTGCAGCGAACACAAGCTCAGCTTGCGCGAGCGGGTAAAGCTGCTGATCCGCGTTACCGAAGGCGTGCAGCATGCTCATCAGAAGGGCGTGATCCATCGTGACCTGAAACCGGGCAACATCCTGATCAGCAATGTCGCCGGCGAGCCGGTGCCCAAGATCATCGACTTCGGCATCGCCGCCCGTACCAGCGACGAAGGCACGCAAGCCATGCTCGTTGCTGCCGGAACCCCCGGTTACATGAGCCCCGAACAAGTCTCTCCGGACATGGACGTGGACAGCCGCAGCGATGTCTATTCGCTCGGCGCCATCCTGTTCGAACTGGTATCGGGCAAACGCCCGCGCGGCACCCGAACCACGAGTGACAGCAGCAACGACCCCCTGCGTCCTTCGGATCGGATCCAGACCCTGTCACCGGAAGAAATGTCGGATCTGGCGGCCAAGTTGCGCACCCCTCCGCAAAGACTCCGGCGCGTGCTGCGCCATGATCTGGACTGGATCGTGGCGCGCGCCACCCAACCGGATCGCAGCCTGCGCTACCCGAGTGCCACGTCGTTTTCCGATGATCTCAAGCGCTGGCTCGATGGCTATCCGCCTCAGGCCGCGCCGCATGGGCGGTGGCGCTCGATGAGCAAGTTCATCGGCCGCAACCGCATGATGGTTGCCATGTACGCCACGCTCGCCATCGCCGTGATCGGCGGCTTGGTCGCCACGTCCTGGGCACTGCATCGCGCCGAACAAGCCATCGCGGGCGAGAAGGCTGCCAACCGCTTCCTCAGCGATGTGCTGACCAGTGTCGATCCGGCCATCAGCTTCGACCTGGACAAAGCCCTGATGCAGCGCGTACTCAACAATGCATCCGAGCGCATCAAGACCGATCTGGCCAAGCAACCATTGGCGCGCGCCAACATCGAAACCACGCTGGCCCAAACCTACATAAACCTCGGCGACAGCGCGCGCGGCGTCGAGCACCTGCAATCGGCATACGCCATCGCCAGCGATGCGCTGGGCAAGGACTCGCTGCCGGCACAGACCGCCATCATGGAACTGGCCAACCAACACACCGTGAAAGGCGAGCTGACGCAAGCCGAGCAACTGATGCGCGACAACCTGCCGGCTGCGTATGCGTTGTCCGAAGAAGATCCCGTGCTGGCACCCCGCATGCAATCGCGCCTGGGCCGCAACCTGCACCTTCAGGGCCGTCTCGACGAAGCCATGCCGCTGCTGCGCGAGGCTTATGAAACCCTGCTCGACCGGGTCGGACCGGAACACCAGCGCAGTATCGACGCGGGCCAGTTTTTTGCGATCGGCCTGGGCGAAAGCGGGAAGATGGACGAGGCCACCCTGCTGATGCGCGAGCTCACCGAACGGCAAGCCCGTTTGCAAGGCGAGGACCATCCGCAAACCCTGGCCCTGCGCAACAGCCTGGCCGGCTTCCTCGCCGCCAGTGGAAATACCGCAGCGGCAGAAACCGAGTTCCGCACCCTCATCGAGGCGGTATCGCGCCAGCACGGCACGATGCAGGCCATGCTGCCATCGCTGCAAGCCAATCTGGCGCTGGCGCTGAATGCCAACGACGATCCGAAAAAACGCGCTGAAGCCGGCGCCTTGTTCCAGCAGGCGATCGACGGCTTGTCCGAACGGCACGGCACGGAGCATCCGAACCTGATCATGCTGAACTACCACCATGCCAACTGGCTGTTTGCCAATGGCCAGATCGAGGCCGCGCGCGACAAGCAGGCAGCCGTGGTAACAAGCATCCGCAAGAAGTTCGGCGACAGCTTCCCGCGGCTGCCGGAAATGCTCCATGCCCTCGCACGTCAGGAGCTGGCACTGGGTCATGCACAGCAGGCGCGGCAACACGCCGAGGAGGCTATCGCCCGGATCCAGGCCAAGCCGAGCGAGCAGACCGCCGCCTTGCTTGAACAACTACGGCAACTGCTGTCGGACATCGGCACAACGCAGCAAGCCGCCCCGCGATGAGCACAGCCGCGCACTCGCCCGTCGTAGGCCTGATCGGCAGCGAAGGCAGCTACGGGCGCTGGCTGCGGCGTTTCTTCTCCGGGCGCATGGGTTTGCAAGTCCTCGGCGCCGATCCGGGACATGCCAATACGCTTTCTCCCGACGAACTGATCGCGCGCTGCAGCGTTCTGGTGTTCTGCACTCCGATCCGCCACACACCCGCGATCATCGCCGACTACGCACGCCGTGCCGCCGGGCGTGAACGCGATGCACTGTGGCTCGACATCACCTCGGTGAAGAACGAGCCGGTCACTGCGATGCTGGCCTCGCAAGCTGAAGTCGTCGGACTGCACCCCATGACCGCCGCACCCAAGGCCCCGACACTGAAGGGCCGCGTGCTGGTGGTCTGCGAAGCACGGCTGGATCATTGGCGCTGCTGGTTCGACAGGTTTCTCGCCGCGCTGCGCGCGCAATGCGTGCATACCACGCCTGAAACGCACGACCGCATCATGGCGCTGGTGCAGGCCATGGTGCATGCCACGCATCTGGCCCAGGCCGGCGTGCTGCGCGAGTATGCTCCGAGCCTGGGCGGGCTGGAGGCATTGCTGCCATTCCGCTCGGCCTCGTTCGAGCTGGATGGCGCCATCATCGCGCGCATCCTGGCGATGAATCCGGCCATCTACGAAGACATCCAGTTCGGCAATCCGCACGTCGCGCCGATGCTCGATGCCCTGCATCGCCAACTCGATGCACTGCGCGACTGCGTCCGGCAAGGCGACGACACCGCACGCACGCTATTTCGCGAACAATTCCTCGATGCAGCACGCAGCACCATCGGCGATGCCACCATCACGGCCGGAAACTACAACTTCGAACGCATCGGCTACCTGCTTGCCGATCTGGCCGGAGAGCGCAGCCTGTCGGTGCATCTGCCGGAAGATCGCCCCGGCTCGCTGCGCGCACTCCTCCACATCTTCGA
The DNA here is from genome assembly GCA_023438325.1 of Pseudomonadota bacterium. GTDB lineage: Bacteria > Pseudomonadota > Gammaproteobacteria > Xanthomonadales > Xanthomonadaceae > Denitratimonas. Next base: position 3,056 of record JAEXRB010000279.1, read on the forward strand.
GCGCCACGGCATCAGCATCGCCTCGATCCATTCCTCCCGCACGCCGGCAGGCGAAGTGCATTTCCGCCTGGGATTTGATGCCGACGTGACCGCCAGCGCCATCGCGCCGGTGCTGGACGCCATTCACGCCGAAGGCCAACGCATCGGGCGACTGCTGGAGCTGTCGCCGGAACTGCAATGAGCGCAGCCCGCACCATTACGCCTGCTGCGTACGCCCCGAGGAAGATCGTGCACGTGGACATGGATGCGTTCTACGCCTCCGTGGAACAACGCGACGATCCCTCCTTGCGCGGTCGTCCCGTGGTGGTGGCATGGCGTGGTGCGCGATCAGTGGTGTGCGCCGCCAGTTACGAAGCCCGACGCTTCGGCGTGCGCTCGGCCATGCCGGCCATCACGGCCGAACGACTGTGCCCGCAGGCCGTCTTCGTGCCACCGGATTTCCCGCGTTACAAGGCAGTTTCGCGACAGGTACGCGACATCTTCGCGCGCCATACCGCACAGATCGAACCGCTCTCGCAGGACGAGGCCTATCTGGACGTAACGCAACCACTCAGCGCCCTGCCCTCGGCTACCGCCGTTGCCGAGGCGATTCGAGCCACCATCCGGGAAGAAACCGCGCTCACCGCCTCCGCCGGCGTGGCGCCCAACAAGTTTCTCGCCAAGATCGCCTCGGACTGGAACAAACCCGACGGCGTGTTCGTGATCCGCCCGTCCATGATCGATGCCTTCCTCGCCCCCTTGCCCGTGGGCCGCCTGCCCGGCGTAGGCAAGGTGATGGCGGCACGGCTGGAAGCCCACGGCGTGCGCAACGTCGGCGAACTGCGCGCATTGGGTGCAGCGCGGCTGGAAACCCTGCTCGGACGATGGGGCGTGCGCCTGCACCAACTGGCGCTGGGCATCGACGAGCACCCGGTTCAGCCGGATCGGCCCACCATGCAGATTTCCTGCGAGGACACCTTCCAACACGACCTGCCGCTGGCCGAACTGGAGCCGCATGTGCGCAAGCTGGCAGCACGCGCCTGGGCCAGCTACCTGCGCGAGCGTGAACGCGATCCGTCACGCATCGCCCGCACTGCGGTACTGAAACTCAAAACCTCAGGATTCCGCATCCTCACACGCAGTTTCACACCTGCGGCATTGCCCGACTGCGCCGAAGATTTCGCCGATGTGGCCTGGAGCCTCAACGCCCGCGTAGACCTGCCCGATGCCACGCGCTACCGGCTGGCGGGCGTCGGCCTTTCCGGCTTCACCGATGCCGATCACCACGCCGCACAACGCGGCTTGTTCGAGGCTTAGGCCAGCAGCTTCCCGATGCCTTCCAGCGCGCTGGCAACAGTCTGCCGGCGTACCGCATCACGGTCACCATCGAAATGGAACAAGGTCGCCTTGGGATAACCACCGCGCCGTTTCCACGCGATCCAGACACTGCCCACCGGCTTGTCCGGCGTACCACCGCCCGGCCCGGCGATACCGGTAACGGCAACGGCTATCGTCGCAGCGGAATGGATCAAAGCCCCGGACACCATTTCCAGCGCAGTTTCCTCGCTCACCGCGCCGTACTTCATCAGCGTTTCCGGCCGCACCCCGAGCAAGGCCTGCTTGGCCTCGTAGCTGTAGGCCGCCATGCCGGCTTCGAACCACGCCGAACATCCCGCCACATCAGTGATGGTTTTCGCGATCCAGCCGCCGGTGCAGCTTTCGGCCGTGACAAGACTGTGCCGCGAAGCCAACGCCGCCGCGCCGATGGCTTCGGCTTGGGCGAGGAGTTGTGCATCGTTGGGGATGGGCGGGAGATTGGGTGTCGTCATGGGCGAAGCGTAACGAGGCATCGGCGTGATTGCCATTGCATCACACGGATCGAATTGACCTGTGACTATTCATCATCCGGCCAACGCGGCATCGCTTTTTTTGCCGCCTTGGGCGCGACCTTGGTGCGATCCCGCACCGCCGTCCACACCGCCAGCGCATCGCGCATCGCGGCAACGTCATGCACCCGCAACAGCATCGCGCCACGTTCTGCGGCCATCAGATGCGCTGCTACCGAGCCGACCAGGCGCTCATTGATATCGCGCCCGGTGAGTTCGCCGATCATGCGCTTGCGCGACATGCCGGCCAGAAGCGGCACGCCGAGATCGGCAAAGGTTTCCAATCCGGCAAGCAATGAAAGATTGTGTTCGAGGGTTTTCCCGAAACCGAAACCGGGATCGATCACGATGCGCGCTTTCGGAATACCCGCCAGCTCGCAGGCAAAAATGCGATCGGCAAGAAAACGCCGCACTTCATCCACCGCATCGTCGTAATGCGGCGCCTTCTGCATCGAACGTGGCTCGCCCTGCATGTGCATCAGGATCACCGGCACCGACAGATCGCGCGCCGCTTCGAGCGCGCCTTCGCGGCGCAAGGCATACACATCGTTGATGATGCCGGCACCGGCGGCCACGGCGGCGCGCATCACCTCGGGCTTGGATGTGTCGATGCTGATTGGCACCGACGTCTCGCGTGCAAGTCGTTCGATCACCGGCACCACCCGCGCGATTTCCAGCTCCGCCGGCACTTCTTCCGCACCGGGCCGAGTGGATTCACCGCCGATATCCAGCGCATCCGCGCCATCAGCCAGCAGGCGCAAGCCGTGCGCTACAGCGGCATCGACACTTTCATTTGCACCACCATCGGAAAAAGAATCCGGGGTGACGTTGATCACGCCGAGGATGCGTGGCCGATCCAGTTTCAGTGGACGACCGGCGCAGTCGAGAGTGGCAATGATGTCGAACATGAAAGCTCCTGCAGACCACTGAATTCAGCCTGCGATGATGCCTGCGCGATGCACGCCACGACCAGCCCAAAAGCAAAGGCCGGGACATGCCCGGCCTTTGCGCCCATCGTATCCGCGGTGATATCACACCTGCGGCGCAGGCCCACCCATCACCGGGGTCAGCGAGCCGCCATCATCCTTCGGCGGCGTATCGGATTTGGCGGGCTTTTCCACCCAGCCCGGCGGCGGCGAAGGTTTGCGGCCTTCCATGATGGCGCGGATCTGCTCGGCATCGATGGTCTCCCACTCCAGCAAAGCGGCTGTCATGGCCTCGACGATGTCGCGCTTCTCTTCCAGGATGCCGCGCGCGACGGCGTATTGCTCGTCGAGGATGCGGCGGATTTCAGCATCCACCTTCTGCTGGGTGGCTTCGGAAATGGTCTTGTTGTGCACGCCGAAGCCGGCATCCTGATCGGCATACACCATCGTGCCCAGCACATCGGACATGCCGTACTTGGTGACCATTGCGCGGGCCAGCGCCGTGGCACGCTCGAAATCGTTGGAAGCACCGGTGGACATCTGTCCCACGAACACTTCTTCGGCGATGCGCCCACCGAACAGGATGGAGATTTCCTCCAGCATCTTGTCCTTGTAGTTGCTCAGACGATCATGTTCGGGCAACTGCCAGGTCAGGCCCAGGGCCCACCCACGCGGCATGATGGTGACCTTGTGCACCGGATCGGCCTTGGGCAAGGTCGCGGCAACAACGGCGTGGCCGGATTCGTGATACGCCGTGGCTCGGCGCTCCTCCTCGCGCATCACCATGCTCTTGCGCTCGGGGCCCATATAGATCTTGTCCTTGGCATCCTCGAAATCGAGCATGTCCACGGCGCGCTTGTTGCGGCGCGCGGCAAACAACGCGGCTTCGTTGACGAGGTTGGCCAGGTCGGCACCGGAGAATCCTGGTGTGCCGCGCGCCAGCACATCAGGGCGCACGTCATCGCTGAGCGGCACTTTGCGCATGTGCACCTTGAGGATCTGCTCGCGGCCCTTGATGTCCGGCAAGCCGACCATGACCTGTCGATCGAAGCGGCCCGGACGCAGCAGCGCCTTGTCGAGCACGTCGGGGCGGTTGGTGGCGGCAATCACGATCACGCCTTCACCGCCCTCGAAGCCATCCATCTCGACCAGCATCTGGTTGAGGGTCTGCTCGCGCTCGTCGTGGCCACCGCCCATGCCCGATCCGCGATGACGACCGACGGCATCGATTTCGTCGATGAAGATGATGCACGGCGCATGCTTCTTGGCGGTCTCGAACATGTCGCGCACGCGCGTGGCGCCGACGCCGACGAACATTTCGACGAAATCCGAACCGGAAATGGAAAAGAACGGCACCTTGGCCTCTCCGGCGATGGCGCGCGCCAGCATGGTCTTGCCGGTACCCGGCGGGCCGACCATCAGCACGCCGCGCGGAATCTTTCCGCCGAGCTTCTGGAAGCGCGAAGGATCACGCAGGAACTCGACCAACTCACCCACTTCTTCCTTGGCCTCATCGCAGCCTGCGACATCGGCAAAAGTGACCTTGACCTGATCTTCGCTCTGCATCTTGGCGCGCGACTTGCCGAAGCTCATTGCGCCGCGCCCGCCGCCGCCGCTCTGCAACTGGCGCATGAAGAAAATGAAGATGCCGATGAAGATGACGTAGGGCAGCAGATTCAACAGGATGTAGGCCAGCGACGGCCCCGTGGAAATCGGGGTCTGCACCACCTTCACGTTCTTGAGCACCAGCTCATCGATCAGCTTGGGATCATTGGGCGGCAGCGCCACCGAGAACTTGCCGCCATCCTTGGTGGTGCCGCTCAGCTCGCGGCCATTCTCCGAGTACACCACTTCGCTCACCCGCGCATCACGCACTTGGGCGAGGAATTCCGAATAGGACAATCCCTGGGCACCACCGGCGCGTGGGGCAAAGCTCTGGAACACCGCCATCAGCACCACGGCGATGATCACCCACAACAGCAGATTCTTGGCCAAGTCGTTCATACGCGTGTCCTGCGGCTATTTCTTGTCTGTCGCCAGCGCATAGACCTCGGAAGATCGGCTGCGTGACGCTTCCGGCTTGCGCACCTTCACCTGACGGTATCGAGTGCGCAAGTCCCGGATGTATTCATCAAATCCCGTGCCCTGAAACAGCTTGATCAAGAAGCTGCCTCCGGGTCGCAGGTGCTGCTGCGCGAAATCGCGCGCCAATTCGGCAAGATACATCGAACGCGGCTGATCAACCGCGTCCACACCGGACATATTGGGGGCCATATCCGAAAGCACAAGGTCCACCGGCGTGCCGGCCAGCGTGGCCTCCAACTGTGCCAGCGGCTCAGGCTCACGGAAATCACCCAGAATGAACTCCACGCCCGCCAGCGAAGGCATGTCCAGGATGTCCAGCGCAATCACCCGGCCCGCATCGCCCAGCTCACGCCGCACCAATTGCGACCAGCCACCCGGCGCGGCGCCCAGATCCACCACCACCATGCCGGGCTTGAGCAAGCGATCACGCGCGATCAACTCCTCCAGCTTGTAGGCCGCACGCGAGCGCAAACCCTCGGCTTGGGCCTTCTTCACGAAACGATCGGAAAAATGTTCGCGCAGCCAGCGCTGACTGCTCCTGCTACGGGACATGGAAAATGCATCGGAACCTTGGGACGCACATGTTACCCTGTGCGGCCTTGTCTCCCGATGTATTCGTTCATGTCCGCGCCGCTTTCCGCCAACCAGAAACGCTACCTGCGCGGCATCGCGCATCCACTCAAGCCCGTGATCCTGATGGGCGCGAAGGGGCTGACCGAATCACTGCTGGCCGAACTGGACCTGGCTCTGGAGCAGCACGAACTGGTGAAAGTTCGCATCAGCGCCGAAGATCGCGATGCCCGCGACGCGGTCGTGGCCACGCTGGCCGAACGCTCGGGCGCTCACCTCGTGCAGCGCATCGGCAACGTCGCCAGCCTGTACCGCCGCAACGCGGAAGCACCGCAGATTCCCTTGCCGCGCTGAATCGCCGCCGATGCACCTGGTTCAGGAACTGAGCGAAGGGCACCACTTGGTGCGCCATGTCGGCACCGACGGCATTCACGTGGGCGACCGCGTGTTTTCGCAAAGCTTCCTGCTGTCGCCAGACCGCTGCATCGAAGGTTTCCCAGCGCACGACATGGCCGGCTTTGATACCGCTGCCGTGGCGGCGGTGCTGGCACTCGAGCCCGCCCTGGTGCTGATCGGGACGGGCATGCGTCAGCATCTGGCACCGCCTGCAGTGATGGGCGCGTTCCTCAAACACGGCATTGGCGTGGAAGCCATGGACAGCGCGGCGGCGGCACGCACCTTCAATCTGCTTGCCGGTGAAGGGCGGCGTGTGGTGGCAGCTTTCCTGCTGTAACACCTCATCGAGTACGCAGACATGAAAAAGCCCGGCATGGCCGGGCTTTTTCATTGTCACTGACAACGCTGCCGGATCACATGCGTGATTCGGCCACGTCGATCTTGGTCTCGCGGCGCAGCGCCTTGACGAGTTCGGCAGCCTCGATGGAAGCCACCCCTTGGGCCAATTGCGTGCGCAGCATGTCGCGCTGGCTGGCGTCAATCTTGCTCAGGTCAGCCGCCTGAATAGCCGTCAACGCGATCACCGCATTCGAACCACCCACCAGATGCGCGCTGCCAATGCTGGCGCCACCTTCGGCCGGATGCGGCAGTGCAAACGCCGCCCGGGCGATGGCCGGATCGACCGTCGCTCCTGCACGTCCCACGTTCTCGGCATTGCGCACTTCCAACTCGTTTTCCTGCGCATAGGCCTTGAGCGAATCGAGCGAATCGATGGCAGCCAGTGCCTTCTCCAGCGCCGCCTTGCCCAGCTCAGCCTGACGTTCGGCACGAACCGAAGCCGTGACCTGAGCGCGCACTTCGTCCAGCGGACGGGTTGCGGCCGGAACGTGTTCGCTCACACGCAGAGCAATGCCGTGGCCGGGGGAAATTTCGATCAGATCGCTGACCAGCCCTTCCACCAATACGCTGTCGGAGAACAGCGTGCGCTGCACATCGGGATTGGAGAACACGCCCGGCCCGCCGGAACGCGGGAACGGACCTGCGCGCTGGACCGTCAAGCCCAGCTCGGATGCTGCATTGTCCAGCGTGCTCGGATCGCGGTAGATGGCGTCGATCAGACGGCCAGCCGCATCGCTGTAAGCGCGCTCGCGCTCGCTTTCCAGATATTCCTTCTCAAGCTCGACACGCGCATCTTCGAAACTCTTGCCACTCTCTTCCTTGATCTCGCGCAGCAAGATCACATGCCAGCCGTCACTGCCCTTGACGGGATCACTGACACCCTGCGCCATGGAAAAAAGTGCATCCTCGAACGCGGCATCGGTGACGCCCTTTTCGATCCAGCCCAGATCGCCACCGGTGCCCTTGGAGCCGGGGTCTTCGGAATATTCACGTGCCAACTCGGCGAAATCCGCGCCGTCCATACGTGCCTTGGCGACAATATCCGCAGCACGCGACTGGGCGGCCTGAACAGCCTGCGCATCGGCATTGGCTGGCGTCTGGATCAGAATATGCGAAGCCAGTCGTTGCTCGGGATCGACATAACGCGCCTTGCTTTCCTCGTAACGCTCCCGCAACGTGGCTTCATCCACGGTTTCAGCCACTTGCAGCCTGGACGCGTCCAGCTCGACATATTCGACCGAAACGGTTTCCTGACTCTGGTAAAGCGACGGATTGGCTTCGTAGTAGGCCACGATGGCATCTTCGTCAATATCACCGACAGCATCTTCGCTGGGCGCAGGCACAACCACATAATCGAAGGTACGGGTCTGATCCCGCAATGCCAGATATGCGTCGACATATGCATCGGTGACGATGCCACTGGCATTGACCCCCATCGGCAGGGCGCGGGTCACCAGATCCCTGGCCATGCGGGATTCGAATGTGCGTGGATTCATGTTCGCGCCGCTGAGCACCTGTCGGTACTGCTCCGGACTGAAGCGACCATCAACATGAAAGACATCGATTGCGGCGATTTCCTTCTGCAAGGTCGCCGGCGACACCACCAGCCCATGCTTTTCAGCAGCCTGGCGCAATACTTCTTCGTCAATCAGGCTTTCAAGCACCTGGCGTTTGACGATGGGCGTGTCGAATTCGCGCGCGTCGTAGCGCTCGCCCAACATCTGTCGCATGCGGTTGCGGTACTCCTCGAAACGCTGGCGGAACTGGTCCTGGCTGATCTCGACCGTATCGACCTTGGCGACGTAGGTTGGAACCTGCTGCTGGAAGTAGTTCTCGACCCCGAAGAAGGCAAAGGGTACGGCAAGAACGATCAAGATCAGGACAGCCACCCAGCCGGTGGTCTTTTCACGGAGTGTCTGCAACATCGGACGGAATCTTCACTAGCTTGGAGAAGGACAACACGCCTTATTACCGGCGTGATCGAACCGACAAAAAAAACGAGGGCGCCTGAAACCAGGCGCCCTCGGCATAGTGGCGGAGTGGACGGGACTCGAACCCGCGACCCCCGGCGTGACAGGCCGGTATTCTAACCGACTGAACTACCACTCCGCGCTTTGACGCTGCATGGTGCTTTGGTGGGTGCTGAGGGTTTCGAACCCCCGACCCTCGCCTTGTAAGGGCGACGCTCTACCGCTGAGCTAAGCACCCTGCGAATGCGATCAGTTTACAGCATCCTTCAGAGCTTTGCCAGCCTTAAATGAAGGAATTTTCGATGCCTTGATCTTGATGGTCTCGCCGGTGCGCGGATTGCGGCCCGTGCGAGCAGCGCGCTTGCGCACTTCGAAGGTACCAAAGCCCACCAAGGAAACGCTGTCACCCTTCTTGAGGGCCTTCTTGATGACTTCGACCACCGCGTCCACAGCATTGCCAGCGTCGGTCTTGGACAGTTCCGCGCTCGCGGCTACTGCGGTAATGAAATCTGCCTTGTTCATGTGATGTGTCACTCCAGGTTGCGAGTTCAGTTCTCGCCGTTGTGTTCGTCGGGCGACGTGCCGCCTCATCAGTCGGGACGCGGCGACCGGCCGGTTCCACCAGAACCGTGCATCCTGCACCGGTTCGCGGGTGGCGATTTTATACCAGTGCAAAACACCCCACGCAACACGAAAATTCCATATTTGATGCGGTTTGCAGGGCAATCACGACAACTTCCACAAGGACGCGTGCAAGTCAACCGGAAAGATCATGCCCGACACGTCAATGCGCACGTGTCGCGGGTGCATCTTCGCCCGGGTTAACAGGCTCGCGCACTGCCGATCCTTTGTGCGCGGCTGCCGGCACAAGCGGCTCGACCAGGGCCAGATCCAATACCTCGTCGATCCAGCGCACCGGCACGATCTTCAACTCCTTGGTGACGTTCTTCGGAATGTCGGCCAGATCCTTCTCGTTGTCCTGCGGAATCAGCACGGTACGGATGCCGCCGCGCAGAGCAGCCAGCAGCTTTTCCTTCAATCCGCCAATGGGCAGGACACGGCCGCGCAAGGTGATTTCGCCCGTCATCGCGACATCGGCCTTCACCGGCACGCGCGTCAAGGCTGATACCAATGCGGTACACATCGCGATGCCGGCACTCGGGCCGTCCTTCGGCGTGGCACCTTCAGGCACGTGTACGTGGATGTCGTGCTTCTGATGGAACTCGGGATCAAGCCCCAGGCGTTCGGCACGAGAACGCACCACCGAAAGCGCAGCCTTGACCGATTCCTGCATCACATCCCCCAGCTGGCCGGTATGCTGGAGGCTACCCTTGCCCGGCATCAACGTGGCTTCAATCTGGAGCAGATCGCCACCGACTTCCGTCCACGCAAGGCCGGTGACCAAGCCCACTTCGGCTTGCTCCTCGGCACGCCCGAAGTCGTAGCGGCGCACGCCCAGATAGGTATCGATGTTGGCCGGCGTGATCTTGATGCCGGTGTCCTTGCGCTTGCCTTTGCGTACTGGCTTGGGGCCTGCAAGCGCGATCTCCTTCACCACCTTGCGGCAGATTTTGGAAATTTCACGCTCCAGGTTGCGCACGCCCGATTCACGGGTGTAGTAGCGCACGATCTCGCGCACCGCTTCCGCGCCCACTGCGATTTCCTCGGACTTGAGGCCATTGGCCTTGATCTGCTTGGGCAGGAGGTAATTGACCGCAATGTTGATCTTCTCGTCCTCGGTGTAGCCGGGGATGCGGATGACTTCCATGCGATCCAGCAGCGGGCCAGGAATGTTCAGCGAATTGGCCGTGGCCACGAACATCACTTCGGACAGATCCAGATCCACTTCCAGATAGTGGTCGTTGAAGCTGTGGTTCTGCTCGGGATCGAGCACCTCCAACAATGCAGAAGCAGGATCGCCGCGGAAGTCCTGGCTCATCTTGTCGATCTCATCCAGCACGAACAAAGGATTCTTCGTTCCCACCTTGTTGATGTTCTGCACCAGGCGCCCGGGCATGGAGCCGATGTAGGTGCGGCGGTGGCCGCGGATCTCGGCCTCATCACGCACCCCACCCAGACTCATGCGCACGAACTTGCGGCCGGTGGCCTTGGCGATGGACTGGCCGAGCGAGGTCTTGCCCACGCCAGGCGGGCCAACCAGACACAGGATCGGCCCCTTCATCTGCTTCACCCGCGATTGCACCGCGAGGTATTCAAGGATGCGATCCTTGACCTTTTCCAAGCCGTAGTGATCGGCATCAAGCACGTCTTGCGCGACCTTCAAATCACGCCGCACCTTGGATCGCTTGCTCCAGGGCACGCCGACCAGCCAATCGATGTAGTTGCGCACCACGGTGGCCTCGGCCGACATCGGTGACATCTGGCGCAACTTGTTCAGTTCGGACTTGGCCCGTGCTTCGACTTCCTTGGGCATCTTGGCGGCGGCAATCTTGCGCGCCAGTTCGTCCTGCTCGGAAGGCTGCTCGTCCAGATCGCCCAGCTCTTTCTGGATCGCCTTCATCTGCTCGTTGAGGTAGTACTCGCGCTGGCTCTTCTCCATCTGCGATTTCACCCGCCCGCGGATGCGCTTTTCCAGCTGCTGCACATCGATCTCGCCATCGACGAAGCCGATCAGCATTTCCAGTCGCGCCCCCACCTCCAGGGTTTCAAGCAGCGCCTGCTTGTCGGCCAGACGAATCGCCAAGTGTGCGGCAATGGTGTCGGCGACACGGCCCGGGTCGTCCATGCCGGTCAAGGTGGCAAGCAGTTCCGGTGGAATCTTGCGGTTCATCTTGACGTACTGCTCGAACAGCGAAAGCAGCGATCGCAGCGTGACATCCAGCTCGCGCTCCTCGCGCTCGCTCACCGATTCAATGGTCTGCGCCACCGCCGCCAAAGCGCCATCGACCTCCTCGCAATCGGAAACCTTCGCACGCGCGGTACCTTCCACCAGTACCTTGATGGTGCCATCGGGCAATTTCAGCAATTGCAACACCTGTGCCACCGAACCCATCGCGTACAGGTCACCGGCACCCGGATCGTCGATCTCGGGACTGGTCTGGGCCACCAGCAGGATGCGCTTGTCTTGCTCCATCGCAAGTTCCAGCGCGCGCATGGACTTTTCCCGCCCCACGAACAGCGGAATCACCATGTGTGGATAGACCACCACGTCGCGCAATGGCAATACCGGCAGCGGGGTACGGTCGATGATTTGGGTATCGGACATCACGAACTCTCCATGTCGCATGAGCACTCGGCACGAGCGTCGACTCAAAGTGGGGACGATACCATCGCGTACAAGCCCAAAAAGAACGGCCCCGTTGCCGGGGCCGAAAAATGTGCCTGTGAATGAAGAAAGAAGCGTTGCAAGTGCGCGGCCGGAGCCGGCATCAGAAGGGCACGATCCAGAGCGCCTCGAACTCGGCGACCGCACCACGGGAATAGGTCCGCGACGAAAAAACCGGCCATGGACCCAGAAAAGCCATCGAAGATGCATAGCTCGCCGTGAACGCCATCTCTCCCCAACCGTTCAGGCCACGGCGGTAGCCAAGGGAGACATTGGTATCAGCGTATTCGGATTCGAGCGCACGACGATAAAGATCGAACGTGGCTTCGGGCTGCTGGCGGGTGGTGTAACGCAGCACCCACTGCCCCTGCCATTGATCGGTGATGCGGCCTTCTGCCGAATAGACGGTCAGGTCGCGCCATGTAAACGCCGGCGCGGTGCCATCCGCCATCAGCGAAAGCAGCCGCTGCGGCAGCATGTCGCTGGTGAACGGCGTGATGTCGCCGAAATAGATACGCTCCAGGCCGAGCGCGAACGACGCACTGCTGCTGGAGTGCCACTCCAACTGCACGCCCATGCGTGCAGGCAGGTCGAAGTCACCTGGCTCGGCGTAAATGCCGTGCAGTGACTCGAAGGCATCCATGTCCAGCTTGGACTGGGCGGACCAATACCATGCGAACCGATCGCCGACCGGCAAGCGGTAATCCATGCGCACGCCTTGCCCCGTCGCCGTCTCGCCCGGGCGCAGGTACTCGCCTTGCATACCGGGGACAACGGCCTGCCGCCCCGCCGGCACGAGGCCGAATCCCGGTGTGGCGAACTGCTGCTGCGCCATCAGCGCCGCAACGCTGAAACGTCCATGCGCACCGGCATCCTGCTGATAGGTGGTGCCGAAGAATTGGCTTTCCAGTGGTGAAAACCGGGCTTGGAAATCAGGTGCATCGACGGATGCCGCGCGCCGTGTCGCACCGGCCCCACCATCGAAGGACAGGATCAGACTGCGTTGGACTGCAT
>JAEXRB010000343.1 GCA_023438325.1 Pseudomonadota bacterium
GAGCAGATGCGCGAGCAGGTCCAGAATTTGGAGTGAGGTTTCAGCGCGTCCCAATGTGTCCCGTCGCTCCCCTGAAAAGCCCGCCACTGGCGGGTTTTTTTGTGCCATGACGTTGCAAGGCGTCCCACGGCAGCGCATGATTCTTGTGTACCCGTAGCGTGTACCCGGAGCCGGGAAACGCCTATTTCCCGGGTACACGGCGGGTACACACGGAGAACGCGCAACATGGGCAAGCTGACGGATGTGCAGATCAGGAACTGGATCAAGGCCGACGAGCGATTCGAGGCGCGCGGTGATGGTGATGGCTTGTGGCTGATTTACCGCCCGGACCATGCGACACCCGTCTGGCGCTTCCGCTACCGGCTGGGCGGCAAGGCGCGCGTGATGAACCTGGGCAGTTACCGCGACCTCTCGCTGGCCGAGGCACGCCGCACGGTGAAGGAACTCCGCGCGCGCGTGGCGCTGGGCTACGACGTGGCCGGCGAGAAGCAGGACCGCAAGCGGGAAGCCGTCGCCAGGATCGAGGCCGACAAGCGCCGCCTGACCGTGGCGCAACTGGCCGACGAATATTTCGAGCGCAACATCCTTGGGCGCTGGAAGCACCCCAACATCGTCCGCAGCCGGATCGAGCGCGACATCAAGCCGAGCATGGGTCGCCTCCACGTCGAGGACGTGAAGCCGGCCCACGTCGATGCCCTGATCCAATCCGTCATCAAGCGCGGCGCGCCCACGGTCGCCAATGACGTGCTGCGCTGGGTGCGCCGGATGTTCGATTACGCCGTGAAGCGGCACATGATCCAGTTCAACCCGGCAGCCGCGTTTGGCCTGTCCGATGCCGGCGGCAAGGAAGAATCCCGCGACCGCGCGCTGTCACGCGATGAACTGGTGGCCCTGTTCGATGCCATGCGCCGGGCCAAGGGTTTCAGCGTGGAGAACCGCCACGCCATCCGCCTCCTGTTGCTCTTGGCCGTGCGGAAGCAGGAACTCACCGCCGCACGCGTCGCCGAGTTCGACCTGGACGCGGGCCTGTGGCACCTGCCCGCCGAACGCACCAAGACCGGCGCCGCGATCGACATCCCGCTGGCACCGCCCGCCGTTGAGTCCCTGCGCGAACTGATCCGACTGGGTTGCGGCAGCGAGTACCTGCTGCCGGCGAGGAAGCGCCAGACGAATATGCTGCCCCACATCTATGAGGGCACCTTGAATGTGGCGATGGGCAAGGTGAAGCCGCTCATGGACTGCCCACCCTTCACCATCCACGACTTCAGACGAACATGCCGCACGCACCTGGCCGCTCTGGGCGTGGACCCGCACATCGCCGAGCGGTGCCTGAATCACAAGCTCAAGGGCATGGAGGGCATCTACAACCGGCACGACTACCTGCCCGAACGCCGCGATGCGCTGGCGCGCTGGGCGACGCTGCTGGAAGCCTGCGAGGCGGGTGAGGTTGCGAAGGTCACGCCGCTGCGGCGGAAGTCCGCATGAGTTCAAGCCACGCCTAGTCCGACGGGGCGAAAAGCCGGTTCACCCTGACCGGTCTGGCGTGGCCTCCCATACAGGGGCGCAAGAGGACAAGTAGATGGACGAGGGTGGTTTTCCAGATGGCTTTCCGGACTTCAACGAAGATCAGCGCAATGGACTTCTTAGACTCGGCGTGTCCAGCGAGCAAGTGAAGCAACTGCGAATTGCCCTCCCGTTCATTCGCTCCCATGTTGTTGGGAAAGCCAAGCCAAAGGATGTGGGCGACAGGTTGCTGGAGATTGAGAGGCTCGCGGCAGAGCTTTCGCGCAAGCTGCTACCGGTGGATGATGAACACACTCAGGCCATTGCGATGCTCGATTCCCATCTTTGGCTGGATGACGGCGCAAGCGAAAGTGGAATCGGTGAGCATATTTCCCGTGTGTATTTGCCGCGACTCCAGAAGCTGGCCCAGGCTGCAAAAGCGACGCGCGATGAGGTGGGTCCTGCTCGGCTGGGCAGACCCAATAGTGCAACGCCAAAATCTGTTCAGGCCGTGGATCGCGCTTTGCGGATGGGGTGGCTCATGGCACACCAATCTGATGATGCACCGTATCCCCCATGCCTGGAGGTGAGCAAAAACGAGAACAGCAAGTTCTACGGCATCGCGTGCCTTTGCTTTGAGGCTGCTGGTGGGAATCCCAATCCAGAACGTGCAATCCGTGCCTTTTTGGAGGCCCGATGAGAGGTGGGACAAAAGGCATTGCTCGGCATGTGTTTTCGTCCCTGACTCATCGCCATTATGTGACTAGGTTTACATCGCCTTCCCAAGGCCGCCCACGCAATCCAGCGCGGGTGAACTGGAGACGACGCGATGTCATCTTGTACGAGGCCGTCCGCGATTGGCGGCCCCATTCCCACGAAGCTCATGCGTCTGCCGGCGGTGCTTTCCAGTACAGGGAAAAGCCGCTCGACGCTGTATCGCGAAATTGCCGCAGGTGCATTCCCTCGGCCAGTGAAGATCGGCGAGAACTCGACAGCATGGCTTGAATCCGAGGTTTCAGCTTGGATTGCTGCCCGTGTCGCCGAGCGCGACGGGAGGTCGGCATGAATCCCACCATTGAAAACGCCCCGGCCACTGGCATGGCACGAGGCGTTGAAGTCGCAGGTTTTGACGGACTGCATGGCAACGATACCACACCAGCGATTTTCACCTTCGAGACTATCGCGCCGGTTCGCGTCGTAGTCATCGACGGCGAGCCGTGGTTTGTCGGAAAGGATGTGGCCGAATTGCTCGGCTATGCGCGCCCGAACGATGCCCTACAGCAGCACTGCAAGGGGGCGGTGAAACGCCGCACCCTTTTAACTGCTGGCGGCCCGCAAGAGCTGCGCATCATCAGCGAACCCGACTTGTGGCGGCTCGTCGCCAAAAGCCAGCTCCCCGAGGCGCAGCGCGTGGAAGCATGGATCTTCGAGAAAGTCCTTCCGGAGGTTCGCCGCACCGGCAAATACGGCGCGCCGGCCATCCCCGAAGACCTCCCCGCCGCGTTGCGCCTTGCTGCCGATTTGGCCGAGCAGAAGGCCATCGCAGAAGCCGAGCGTGACCAGGCAATTGCCACGAAGGCCGAGATCGGCAGCAGGCGCGAAGCCACGGCGATGGCGACAGCATCGGCGGCATCACGCGACGCGGACCGACTCCGCAAGGAGCTTGGGAAACACGTCGAGACGGCCACGATCTTGGCCGTTGAGCGCGCGCTCGGCAGGGACTTTCCTCGAAATGCCTACCTTCTTCTCAAGGCTTGGTGCCTGGAGAAGGGCATCACGCCCAGCAGCGTGCCGGATGCCCGCTGGGGCACCGTGAAGTCTTGGCCCGCAGGCGCGTGGCTGGCGGCATTCGACATTGACTTGGCCGAGCTTTTTGGCAAAGGGGGCGAGGCATGAACGCCCCCCTCTCTCGCGAAGACAGCGCCATGAGGCCGGCCCAGATGTGCGACTTGCGAACCCGGCGCGGCTGCGTGGCGTTCCTTATGGATCGCCGCCATGCCTGCCGGATTCTCGCCCGAGCGGAAGACGACGTACGCGCCGCAAACCGGCAAGAAATGCGCGAGGCGAGGAAGCTCCGTGCTGCGAAGAACCCGATGACAGACCGACGTGCGGCAGTTCTGGAAGCCAGGGTGGCCGCCCGACGCGAAGCCGCCCGGCCCGCCTCCAAAAAGCTCATGGAAATCGGGCAATCGCTGTTTGCCGCCGCTGAGTTCATCGACGCAGCCATCCCTCGCGATCTGCTGCTGGACTTGCTCAACGTGAACCCAGCGGATCGGGATGCGGTGAAGGAGGCCGAGGGGTTCAGGGCACTGGTCTTCGTCTATGGCATGGAAAACTCGGTGGAACGTCGTGGCAAGGACTGGAACGACAGTCCTCTGTTCCGCGCGTGCCATCGCCGGTTCGCGCATGAGTTGGCCCATAACGAGGAATTGAACAGGGCCGCTACCGAAATGCTGTTCGGCGTCGGCGGCATGTTCGAGTTCCTGCCCAGATACCAGCGGATGCCGGATGGTTCGATGAAGCGTTTGCCACCTCCGCTTCGTGTGGTGGATGGCTTCAAGCCGGAACATGCCGCCGGAGGTGAGTCGTGAGCCGCCGCCACAAGCGCCCGTTCGGCGAAGCACATGTTCGCCTGTACCGCCATGAACTCGAATCCCCTGCCTGGCGAACCCTGAGCGTGGACGCGCGCGCGTTGCTGATCGAACTGCGCGCGTTGTTCGATCCCAAGCGTGGTGACAACCGTGTGTTCCTGGGCACGCGCGGCGCGATGGAACGACTGGGCATCGGTCAGCGTCGTGTCGAAGCGGCGCGCGCCGAGTTGCTGGAGCGTGGCTGGATCACCGTTGCCGAGCGTGGGAGCTTCACCCGCAAGGTGCGGCACGCCACCGCGTATGCCCTGGAGAACGAACCGCCATCGGAGGCCGCAGGCGCTGTTCCGGGCAAGGCGTTCATGCGCTGGCGGCCTTGCGTGGAAGGCGAGCACGGCAGCCGTGGCAGCTACCGTGATGAGACAAACGACAACTCGCCGCGGTATTCACCACAACTACCGACACGAAAAAACACGGTAGCTGCCATGCATACAGACGGTAGCCGCCGCGACTACCGAGACCCTTCCGAACTGGTCAAAAAGTGTCCTGACGGTAGTCGTGATGAGTACCGTGAAGGCGATTTTCCGTCTTTCACGGTAGCTGCCACAGCTACACAGATACTGTTACCAAGGGGGTACGGGGAACGGAACGCGCTGCTGGTGACAGCATTGGCTCGCGATATTCCGCATCCGATTCGCACCGTTCTGCTGATGGCCTGGCTCGCATCGGTGCAGGAA
>JAEXRB010000348.1 GCA_023438325.1 Pseudomonadota bacterium
GTTCTGGGCATCCAGCGAAGCATGTGCCCGCGCGGCAATATCCGAGGGCACCCGATCCACCACGCGGCGCATCTCGCTCATGCGATCACGGGTGAGATGCAGCAACTGTTCCAGTGCGTCGGCCCGGTCGAGCAGGTAGCGCAAGCTGCGTTCCCGACGCAAGCCGCGATGGCGCAGGTACGCCGCGAGCAACGCGAGTACGCCGATGGCGAGAATGGCGATCTGGAGTAAATGCACGTCGACCGTTCGCAAGGGTGGCCATGCAGTCTGCCAAATGCCCGGTATACGTGCAATTGACGGATTTTCGCGTTGTGATAAAATGCCCGGCTTATGTCCAATGCCCTGCCAGAATCGATCGATGCATGGCGGATGGTGTCGGCGCGACGCATCTTCACGGGGCGTCTTGCGCTGGAGGCAATGCCGAGGTTGGAAGCGTATCTGGCCGAAGCGGTGGGCGAGTGCGAATACGAGGCCGAGTTCGGTCGCGACGACCTCGGTCTGGCTTTCCTCGACATCGACGTCAAGGCGAAGCTGCCGCTGATCTGTCAGCGCACGCTGGAACGGTTCGATTTGCCTGTGACAGTCCATCAGCGTCTTGGCCTGATCCGCGACGAACGCGAGGATGCCGCGCTGCCGGAAGGTTACGAGCCGGTGCTGCTGCCGCCGGATGGCGCATTGCGATTGGCCGATGCGATCGAGGATGAATTGATCCTCGCCGTGCCGGTGGTGCCGATGAGCGATGGCGGCCTTCTGCCCGGCGATGTGGTCTGGCAGGATGCGGATGCCGAAGCTCCGGACGAAGATGAGAAGGTCAATCCGTTTGCAGCGCTGGCCGGATTGAAGAAAAAGGATTGAACGGGCAGGCCTGTGCCTGCCCGGACGCGGAACCAGCGGATCGACCTGATCCGCAATGGCATGTTGATTCGAGGATGATTTCCCATGGCTGTCCAGAAAAGTCGCAAGACCCCTTCCCGCCGCGGCATGCGCCGCTCCCATGACGCGTTGACTGCCAAGCAGCTCGCCACGGACCCGACCACCGGCGAGACGCACCTGCGTCATCACATCACCAAGGACGGCTACTACCGTGGTCGCAAGGTGATCGACGTCAAGAGCAACGACGCCGCCATCGAAGATTGATCCATCGCAACCTTCGGGTTGCCTTGGCGGACGTGCTGGCCGGCCATTCAGTCGGCCATGTTGATGTCAGCGACGCGACGTGCTTCCGGGCGCGTCGCGTTGTCGTTTCCGGCTTTTGCCCGCATCGGCCCGGGTTTCCCCCTGCACGACAGTCTGCATACGCAGGCGCGCCGGGCGCGTGGGGGCTGTTTCCCGGTACGATTGCTTTTTTGACATACACCTGAACAGGGAAGGAGCGATGGTGCAGCCCTACGCACGCATTGTCGGAACCGGCAGCTATCTGCCGGACAACATCGTCACCAATGCCGATCTGGAAAGTCAGGTCGAAACCAGTGATGAATGGATCCGCGAGCGCACCGGCATTCGCCAGCGCCACATCGCCCTGCCGGGACAAACCACCGGTGATCTGGCCTTCGAGGCGGCCACGCGCGCGCTCGAGGCTGCTGGCGTGGCCGCTTCGGAGATCGACCTGATCGTGCTCGGCACCACCACGCCGGACATCATCTTTCCTTCCACCGCCTGCCTGCTCCAGCACCGCCTGGGCGCGAACGGCTGCCCGGCCTTCGACGTGAACGCAGCCTGCTCGGGCTTCGTCTACGCGCTTGGCATCGCCGACAAGTTCATCCGCTCCGGTGCCGCGAAAACCGCGCTGGTGGTTGGTGCGGAGACCCTTTCGCGCATGATCGACTGGTCCGATCGCGGCACGTGCGTACTGTTCGGCGACGGCGCCGGCGCCGTGGTGCTGAAGGCCGACGACACGCCCGGCATCCTCTCCACGCATCTGCACGCCGATGGTGGCTACGAGCATCTGCTCTACAACCCGGTGGGTGTATCGCGTGGCTTCAAGGACGAGCCGAATCATGGTGTGAAAGTACACATGACCGGCAACGAAGTGTTCAAGGTGGCGGTCAAGACGCTGGATGCGGTGGTTGACGAAACCCTGGACGCCAACGGACTGTCGCGCTCTGATCTGGATTGGCTGATCCCGCATCAGGCCAACCTGCGCATCATTTCCGCAACGGCCAAGCGCCTCCAGATGTCGATGGAACGTGTCGTCGTCACCGTGGATCGGCACGGCAACACCTCGGCTGCCTCGGTGCCGCTGGCGCTTGACGAAGCCGTCCGCTCCGGCCGCGTGCAGCGCGGCGAGTTGCTGTTGCTGGAAGCCTTCGGCGGCGGCTTTACCTGGGGATCGGCGCTGATCCGTTACTGAGCCTCCCGCCGCCTTAGGCATTCGCATGGCCGATGGCGGCGTCGTGGAAGTGATGTTGCGCGGTGTGATGACGCCGCACCGCTGGCGACCTGCTTCACGTCCCGCAAAGGTCGCGTGGTGTTTGCGCAGGCAGGGGAAAGCGCAAAAAACGGCTGGGCATGAAGGCCGGCTCGGTCGGGACATGGCGGCTCTCGCGACGCCGGCGCACGGAGTGGCGTTACGCCTCGTGACGCCACCTGGAAGCTGCGGCACTCATTCAAATGGCACAAGGCGCCGAGGCGCGGGTACGGCAGGGGTCGGGAAACCGGGCCGCTATGCCGATTCGCCTGTGCAGGCGAAAGAAACCGGCAAGACCCCGCCGGGCACGGATGACACGCTGAACCTGCCGATCATGCAGGGGGCGCAGATGTGGATCGGCATCGACCTTCATCCGTTGCATAGGCCCAGCCGGGCAGGGGTAATTCGATCATGTCCATCCGATACGGGATTTTGCCATTTGCGGCTTTTCTTGCCTGCGTGCTTGGTATTGGCACGGCGGGCGCACGCGTTGCCACCACGCATCATGTGCCGCCGCCTGCGGCGTCACTGGCCGATGCTTCCCATCGACACGAGCACACGGCGCAGCGGCAGCCGTTGACGGCCGACCAGCGGCCGCCGTTGCCGTCCAGTCGTGATCATCTGCGCAAGGATTTCAGTCATGCAGCGGCGCCGCGAGCGAAGGCCGCCTGCGACGTGTCGGCTTTTGCCAGCGCCAGCGGTGCGGCATTGGTGAGTGTGGTCAAGGGTGCGACACCGGAATGCATCAACGACCTGTTCTCCATCAGCGGAGCCGTCGGGGCGCAGGTGTTCCCGGAAGCCAAAATGATCACCATCGCCCATGCCATCGCCTCGGATGCAGGCAGCTACGCAGGCAACAACAGCGCCAGGATGCTGCAACTCATCCTGTTTTTGCGCGCCGGCTATTTCATCCAGTGGTACAACGAAGAAGTGGGCGACTACGGCGTGGGCTTGAGCAATGCGATCCGTCCCGCGCTCGACGCCTTTGCCGCCAACCCGCACTTTGTCGATGTGAACGATACGCATGGCGAAATCCTTGCCGAGTTCGTCACCCTGATCGACAGTGCCGGCGAGAATGCCAGCCAGATCGGCACGGTGCGCGGCATCCTGGATCGCTACGGCACCTCGCATCATGGGTACTGGTACATGAAAGTGGCGGTGAACAACGTCTTCACGGTGCTGTTTCGTGGCCACTACATCGACCAGTTCCGGGCGGATGTGCAGGTAGCTCCGGGATCGGCCCTGATCGACTCATTGGTGAGCTTTGTCGCCAACAACAAGGCGGCCGATGTCGGCAGTGATCGCGAATACATGTTGCAGAACGCGGGCAGCGAGCTGGCGCGTTTCCTCAATCCCGGCCCTTGGTACGGCTATCCGAACACCTTCCACACCACGCTCCATCCCAAGGTGAAATCGGTCCTGGATCAGTTCGTCATGGGCGGCCATGGTTCGGGCATCTATGTGCGCATGGCAGGCGTGATCGACTATTTCGACAACGCCCACTGCGCCTATTTCGGCCTGTGCACCTTCGCCGAAGATCTGGAAGCCATGGTGCTTCCGCCCGCCCACGCCCGCACATGCAGCCCGACCTTGCGGGTGCGCAGCCAGGCACTGAGTTCGGCCCAGCTGGATTGGGTTTGCAACACCATCGCCCAGGAAGAAATCTTTTTCCACGGCAAGATCGGAACCAGCGCCTCCAGCCCTGTCGCCGACGACTACAACGCACAACTGGAGATGGTGCTCTTCCATTCCCGCAGCGATTACGAAAACTACGCCGGCACGCTCTTT
>JAEXRB010000009.1 GCA_023438325.1 Pseudomonadota bacterium
GGTGAGCCGTTACCGCCGCAAGATGGCGGCGCTAGTTTTCTGATCCGGCTGATGAAACCTGCCACCCTGCGTCGCATCTTCAACCTCTGGCCCCCGTTCCTGTTCGCCGGCATCAGGGTGCAATCCATCGCACCGGACTGGCGTCAGGCGCGGGTACGGCTGAAACTGGCCTGGTACAACCGCAACTACGTGCGCACCCACTTCGGCGGCAATCTGTTCTCGATGACCGACCCGTTCTGGATGATCCTCGTGATGGAAAGTCTGGGCCGCGATTACGTCGTCTGGGACAAGGCCGGCAGCATCCAATTCGTCACACCGGGCCGGGAAGACGTCTATGCCGATTTCGCCCTCGACGATGCTGTCCTCGACGAACTGCGCACTGCCGCTGCGAGTGGCGACAAAGTGCTGCGCTGGTTCGACGTCGACGTGAAAACCGCGCGCGGCGAGATCGTCGCAAAAGTGCGCAAACAGCTCTACATCCGCCTCAAACCCGAGCACCGCCCCGCGGCGTAACGCCTCGCTCGCCGCCATGGAAAATGACGGCGCGCCACCGCATGAAAACCTCGCGCTGCGCTCGGCAACCGGCTTCGTGAAGTGCCTCCACACCAGATCGGGCGCGACAGTCCGGTAGAATTGCCCGCATGAACACGTCTCCCGCCATCGCCGCCGCTTTCTACCATTTCGCCACCCTGCCCGACTTCGCCGACAAGCGCGAACCACTGAAGGCGCTGTGCGATCAACGCCACGTCACCGGCACCATCCTGCTGGCCGCCGAAGGCGTCAACGGCACCATCGCCGGCACACCGGACGATGTGCGCGCGGTGCTGGATTTCCTGCGGGCCGATCCACGTCTGTCCGCGATGGAACACAAGGAATCCCCGGCCCGGCGCGAGCCCTTCCACCGCATGAAAGTGCGCCTGAAGCGCGAAATCGTCACGCTCGGCGTCCCCGAAGTCGATGCCGCCACGCAAGCTGGCACCTATGTGGAACCTGCGGACTGGAACGCGCTGCTGGATGATCCGGACGTGGTGCTGGTGGACACCCGCAACGATTACGAAGTGGCGATCGGCAGCTTCCCCGGCGCGCTGAACCCGGCCACGACCAGCTTCAGCGAACTGCCGGCCTGGGTCGAACAGCACCCGGAACTGCGCGGCAAAAAGATCGCCATGTTCTGCACCGGCGGCATCCGCTGCGAAAAATCCACCGCGCTGATGCGCCTGCACGGCTTCGACGAGGTCTACCACCTCAAGGGCGGCATCCTGAAATACCTGGAAACGGTGCCGGCACAGGAAAACCGCTGGCAGGGCGAATGCTTCGTGTTCGACGAGCGTGTTTCGGTCGGCCACGGACTGGTGCAGGGGCCACACACGTTGTGCCGCGCCTGCCGTCACCCGCTGGGCCCGGCAGAACGTGCGTCACCTCATTATGAAGAAGGCATCGCCTGCCCGCATTGCCACCACACGCTGGATGAAACACGGCGCGCACGCCTGGCCGAGCGCCAACGCCAGGTGCTGCTGGCGGAAAAACGTGGACAGCGGCATGTCGGAGCGCGGCCCGAAGACAGGTGATTACTCGCCTTCGGCGACCCTGTCATCAAAATCGACCTCGAAAATGATCCGCCCCTGGAACGGCTCGCCCAGGGCCCGCGTGATGTACCCGTGTGCGTTGATGACGCGCTCCACTTCCGCCCAGGCCGCCTGTTTGGTCACGTAGATCAATCCGACTTCGTGCCCGGTTTCCTTGATCTCGTCCCACAGCGCCTCGTCATCGGGCGGATTGAAGCGCGGCCGTGAGCGCGCCGTGATGGAGACTTTCTCGACCTCCACGCCCAGATGCAGATGCAGGCCGTAACGCGCCATGTCCTCGACGAAAATCACTTCGGTGGCGTGCGGCGCGCGTGTACGGATCGCCTCGGCCCAGATCGACGCATCCTTGTGCGTCGGGAAATGCGCACCGGCCAACCGCAAGCACAGCAGCAACGCCACCCAGACCAGCAACCAGCGCCAGCGCGGCAAACCCAGGCCCTGGGCGCGCCGCGTCGCCGCCACCGCAATCGCAAGCGGCACGAACAGCGGCAGCACGTAGAGCGGCAAACGCGAACGTGCCAGGCAGAACACCAGCAAAGGCACCAGCACCCACAGCACCAGGAACAGCGCCGCTGCCCTGTCCTCGCCGAATCTTCCCGTCGGGCGCACGCCAAACTGTGCCGGCAGCGCACGCAGCCAGCGCCAGAGGCTGGCGGTCCACGGCAGCGTTCCCACTACGAGCGTCGGGAGATACACCGTTATCCAGCCATACCACTGGCCATTGCGCTCGAAACGATTGCTGGCGAAGCGGTCCACCACTTCGGCACCCAGGAAATACGCCAGCAGGCCATCGTGCCGGAACGAAACCAGGGCAAACCACGGCAGCGCCAGCGCGAAAAACAGCGCGATACCGGCAAGATGCCAGCGCCAGTGGCAGGGTGTCGGCCGTGGCACCAGCCAATGCAGCAACACGCAGGCCGACAGCGGCACCAGCACCGGCGGCCCCTTGGTCATGAAACCGAGCGCAAACCCCAGCCACATCAGCGCAAGGCCGTGTTGCGGCGGGCGTGAAAGATCGAACCGGAACAGCACGAAGCCATACATTGCCAACGCCTGGAACGCAGCGAGCACGAAGTCGGTCGTCACCAGATGCCCGGCGCCGAACGGCAGCAGCATCGTGGCGTACACCACCACGGCCAGCGGCTCGCTGCCGCGTGCCAGATGCCGCGTGATGCGCCAGACCAGCCACATGCAGGCCAGATATGCCAATGCCACCGGCAGACGCGCCGCCCACGGCGTCTGGCCGAAGACCGCAACGCTGGCCGCGATCAGCCAATACGTGACGGGCGGCTTGGTCCAGTGCCCGATGTCGGCGTTGCGCATCGGATCGATCCAGTTGCCGCTGTCGAGCATCGTCAGCGCCACGTTGGTGTAGCGCCCTTCGTCCGGATCCCAGATGCCGCGCGTGCCGAGGAAGCCGAAGGCCAGAACCAGGGCCAGCACGATCAACCACGTTGTCCGCCGCAGTACGCCGCTGCGCGGGCCTTCGATGAGCGGAAACCGCATCGACGATGCTCACAGGAAAAAGATGCCGCACCTTGGCAGGGCGGACGTCGGAAAGCCGTCGGAGCGCCCCGTGCCTATCAGCCCGAGTGCAGGCGAAGGAATTTGCCGACGCGATCATCGCCAAGCTCTGAACAAGTCCGGCTCTTCGCAACAGAACGTCGATTATCTCCAACAAAATCATATTGTTATTGAAATATACTGCTGGCAGATGACCTTGTTCATACCTTCCCCAGGCACTCCCGCAGAAATTCGATGCAGCATTGAATCCGCCGAGCATGCGGGCTTCTGCCGCACAGTCACACAAGTAACGTACTGGACGAAGCGGGCAGCCAAGCCTTCTGGGCGATATCGTCCAGGGCTGCGCATTGCCACCTGCCCGCTGATCGAAAGCACCGTGATTCGCCTATTGAATCTGCCCGCCTACGGCCGTAGCGGACCCTTCGGCCTGGCGCGCGTGCGCGACCGGATGGCACGTGTCTGCGCCGAATCAGCGTCCGTCGTTGCCTGCGGCGAACATCCGGTCCGTCAGCCGCAGGCGACTCAAGGTGCCCTTGCCGGGTATCGAGGAAATCCTCAGCGTCCAGCCCAGGTGTTCGCACAACCGGCTCACCAGATCCAGGCCGATGCCGCCGCCTTCGCGTCCGCCACCGCGCGCGATCTTCTTGTAGATGCGGCTGATTTCTTCCGGCGACATGCCGTGGCCGGGATCGGCGATGGTGACGGTGGCATCGGCGTCCAGCGTCACGCGGATCTCGCCCCGGTCGCTGTTTTCGATGGCGTTGCGCAACAGGTTGCCGATGGCGGCCTGCACGATGTGCAGCGGGGCTTCGACCGTGCAGGGCGCCAGATCGTCCACGACGATCTCCAGCGCCTTGTCGCGCAACAGGTGATGGTGGTCGCCGATGATGTCCGGCAGCAGTTCGTGCAGCCGCACCGTGTCGCTGCTGCGTGCCAGCCGCGCCGGGTCTTTCGCCAGCGTCAGCAGCAGCGCGATGAGCTGTTCGACGTTGCGCGCCGCATCGAGCGCCCGCTGCATCTGCTCGCGCGCCGTGGGCGGCAGGTCGGGTTTTTCCAGCGCCAGTTCGGTGGCGCCGGCGATCACCGCGATGGGCGTGCGCAGCTCGTGGCTGGCGATGTTGTTGAACACCCGCTCGCGCTCGACGAACGCTTCCTGCCGCCGCAGGTAGTCGTTCAGCGCGTTGGCGATCACCACCAGTTCCGAGCCGGCCTTGTCGGGCACCACGATGCGCTGGCCGGACTGGTCCGGCGCCAGGGCGAGGATGTCGTCGGCCAGGCGCGTCAGCGGTTGCAGGGAACGGCATACGCCCCGGCCGATCAGCGCGCCCATCACCACCACCAGGGCGAGCGCCAGCACGAGGATGGACAGGATCAGGCCGTCTTCGAGCGCTTCCAGATCGGTGATGTCGCGCACCACGGCGTAGTGCACGCCTTCCATGCGCTGCACCAGCACCACGGTTTCGCGCTCGCCGAACCAGAAATCGTCGTGCACGCCTTCGGGCAATACCGCCAGGGCCGGCGGCAGCGGGCGCTCCGGCGCGCCATAGAGCTGCACGTCGTCGCTGTCCTGCCAGAGGTGGCCGGGGTCGGCTGCCTTGCGTTCCAGATGCTGTTCGATCTCGCGTGTGAGCAGGGATTCCCACACCCGGTCTTCCAGATATTCATCGGCCAGAAGAAGCACGATCGCCCCGGTCAGCAGCACCACGTAGCCGCCGATCCAGAGCATGATCTGCGCGCGCAGCCTGCGGCGTCCTTTCATGGCGCACATCCCTGTGCGCCACCCTTCAGGCGGCTTCGCTGTGAAAAATGGTCGTCCTGCCGTTTTTTCATAGTGCGTTCGCCGTGTCGTAGGGAACCGCCAGCCGGTAGCCGACACGCGGCAGGGTCTGGATCAGTTTCACGGGAAACGGCCCGTCCACGCTGAGGCGCAGTTCGTAGACGTGCGAGCGCAGCATGTCGCCATCGGGCGGATCGTCACCCCACAGCGCGTGTTCCAGTTGCTGGCGCGTGACCGCCGCCGGGCTGGCCTGCATCAGCGTTTCCAGCAGCTTGCGGCAGGCCGGATACAGGTGCAGCGATTGGCCCGCGCGCGTGACTTCCAGCGTGGAAAGGTCGAATCGCAGATCGTCCACTTCCAGCACGCGACGACGCTGGCGACCATGCGCGCGTGCCATCAGCGCCTCCAGCCGCACTTCCAGTTCGGGCAGGGCGAAGGGCTTGGTCAGGTAGTCGTCCGCACCGGCACGGAAGCCGGCGATCTTGTCGGGCAACTCGTCGCGCGCAGTCAGCATGATGACCGGCACCGCCGAGTCGTGTTCCTCACGCAGGCGGCGCAGCACCTCGGGGCCATCCATGCGCGGCAGCATCCAGTCCAGCACGATGGCGTCATACGCCTCGTTCCGGGCCAGATGCAGGCCGGTGACGCCATCGGGCGCAGCATCCAGCGTGCAGCCGCGCGCCTCGAAATAATCGAACAGGTTGGCCACCAGGCTGTGGTTGTCTTCGATGACCAGCAGGCGCATCGGTGGAGCCCGGCGGAAAGGAATGGCCTACAGCATGGCAGGGTGAACGTCGGAAAAGCGTCGGGGAAAGCCTGCCGGCGGACTCCGACGCTTCTCCGACATCGCGCTGGTGAAGATGCCGTCCCATCGCCGCAACGATGATGTGCCGCCCTGATGTCTTCCCCGTTTCTGCGTTTCTCGACCGTTTGGCGGATGCGCATACTGATCGCGTTGATGGTGCTGTCGCTGGTGGCGGGCATCGGCCTGCGTGAGCCGATGCCGGCGGACGAGCCGCGTTTCGCACTGGCGGCGCAGACGATGGTGGAAAGCGGGCAGTGGCTGTTCCCGCATCGCGGCAGTGAGTTGTATGCGGAAAAGCCGCCGGTATTCATGTGGATGCAGGCGGCGAGTTACAGGCTGGTGGGCGACTGGCGCATGGCCTTCCTGTTGCCTTCGTTGCTGGCGGCACTGGCGACCCTGTGGCTGGCGGGCGATCTGGCGCGCCGGCTGTGGGGCCGTTGGGCCCTGCCCTATGCGGTATTCGGTCTGTTCGTCTGCCTGCAATTTGTCTTGCAGGCCAAGCGCGCGCAGATCGACATGGTGCTGGTCGGCCTGACCACGCTGTCGCTGTGGGCGTTGCTGCGCTATCTGCTGGAAAAACCAAGCCCGTGGCTGTTGCTGCTCGGTGCGTTTGCCGCCGGGTTGGGCACCGTCACCAAGGGCGTGGGCTTTTTGCCGTTGTTGGTGTTTTTGCCGTGGTTGTGGCTGCGGAAGACCTCACCGCACTCGCTGCCCGCACATCGTGCCGCACATGCGTTGGCGGGCATCGGTGGCTTCCTGCTCGGCGCCGGCGTGTGGTTGATCCCGATGCTGGCGACGGTGCTGGCATCGGACGATCCCGCCCTGCACGCCTATGCCCGCGAGATGCTGTTGCGCCAGACCGGCACGCGTTATGTCGCCGCCTGGCACCACGTCCAGCCGTTCTGGTACTACCTGCAATCCATGCTGACGCTGTGGCTGCCGGGTGTGCTGCTTGCGCCGTGGCTGCTGCCGGCGTGGTGGCGGCGTTTGCGCCGGAGTGATCCACGCCAGGTATTGCTGCTGGGCTGGTCGTTGCTGGTGCTGGTGTTCTTCAGCGCCACGCCGGGCAAGCGCGAGGTCTACATCTTCCCGATGCTGCCGGCGCTGTGCGTGGCCGCCGCGCCGCTGTTGCCGGGCCTGTTGCAACGGCGCGGCGTGCGTGCGGTGTTGTGGGCGTACCTGGGCGTTCTGGTGCTGGCCGCGTGCGGGCTGGGCATCTGGCTGCTGTCGGCGTCGCCGGAGCGGCTGCAATCGCTGGTCGAAAGGCGCGGCATGGAGGTGTCCAGCGTGAACACGCTGGGTGCGTGGCTGCTCGCGTTCGGCCTGGCTGCCCTCATCGCGATGGTGTTCTCGTGGTGGAAAACACGTGCGCAGCCAAGATTCGCGCTGGTCGTGGTCACGGCCCTGCTGTGGATCGTCTACGGCATCGGCCTGATGCCGGCGTTGAGCCCCGACAGTTCCGCACAGGCGCTGATGTGGCGCGTGGGCAAGCGCATCGGTCCGGAGGCCGAACTGGCCCTGCTCGGCTGGCGCGAACAACACCTGCTGCAAGCCGACCGCCGGGCCGTGGATTTCGGCTTCAAGCGTCCCTGGGCCGAGCAATGGCCGCCGGCACGCGACTGGCTGCTGGCCGATCCGAACCGGCGCTGGCTGTTCCTGCGCAAGGAAGCCGTCGGGCCATGCATCGACGAAACACAGGTCATCGACATCGGCACTTCCAATCGCCGTGCCTGGGCGCTGGTGCCAGGCAGTGCGTGGATCAGCGGCTGCGCGATGCCTACCGATTGGGCCACCGACATGGAAAACGAATAACACATGGACATTCTCCTGACCGGCGCCGCCGGCTTCATCGGCTTCCACAGCGCGCAGCGCCTGCTCGCACACGGGCACCGTGTGACCGGCATCGACAACCTCAACGCCTATTACGACGTGCAACTCAAGCACGACCGGCTGACGCGGCTGCAAGGCACGCCCGGATTCACGTTCCGGAAACTCGATCTGGCCGGCCGCGATGCGATGGCCGCGCTGTTCGCCACGCAGCGCTTCGACGCCATCCTGCACCTGGGCGCACAGGCCGGCGTGCGGTATTCGCTCGACGCGCCGTTCGCCTACGCGGACAGCAATCTCGTCGGCATGCTCAGCGTGCTCGAAGGCGCGCGGGCGCAGGGCGTGCGGCATCTGGTCTACGCCTCTTCGTCCTCGGTCTATGGCGCGAACGTGAAGCAGCCATTCTCGGTCGAGGACCGCACCGACAACCCGGTATCGCTGTACGCTGCCACCAAGAAGGCGAACGAGCTGATGGCGCGCGCCTATTCGCATCTCTACCGGATTCCGATGACCGGGCTGCGCCTGTTCACCGTGTACGGCCCGTGGGGTCGGCCCGACATGGCCTATTTCAAATTCACCGACGCCATCCTGCGCGGCCAGGCCATCGACCTCTACAACGGCGGGCAGATGGAACGCGATTTCACCTATGTCGACGATGTCGTGGATGGCATCGTGCGCCTGCTCGAAGCCACGCCGGCCTTCGCCGAAGACGCCGTGCCGCATCGCGTCTACAACTTCGGCAACGACCGGCCCGAACGGCTCGGCGATCTGGTCGATCACCTCGAACGCCTGCTCGGCCGCGCGGCCAGCCGCAATCTGCTGCCGATGCAGCCCGGTGACGTATTGAGCACGCGCGCCGATATTTCACTGGCCGCGCGGGAACTGGGCTACGCGCCGAAAACCACGCTGGCGCAGGGTTTGCAGCATTTTGTCATGTGGCATCGCGAGCATTACGGCCACGCCTGCGCGAGAGCCGTGGCATGAAGCGCATCACCGTCGTGGGTGCGGGTTACGTGGGGCTGGCGAACGCCATCGCGCTGGCGCAGCGTCACGCTGTGACCTTGCTCGACATCGACCCGGCGAAGATCGACGCCATCAACCGCAAGACCTCGCCCATCGCCGATCCCGACATCGAGCACCATCTCCAGCACGGCGACCTGCATCTGCACGCCACCACCGATGTGCATGAAGCCTATGCCGGTGCCGACCATGTATTCATCGCCACGCCGACCAACTATGACCCTGACACCCACCGCTTCGACACCGACTCGGTGCAGGCGGTCGCGCGTGAGGCGCTGGTGCGTGCGCAGGATGCGCTGATCGTGCTGAAGTCGACGGTGCCGGTCGGCTTCACCGAGGCACTCAAATCCCGGCTCGGCACGCAGAACCTGGTGTTCTCGCCCGAGTTCCTGCGTGAAGGCGCGGCGCTGCACGATTGCCTGCATCCTTCGCGCATCGTGGTCGGCGAGCGTTCCGAGCGCGGGCAGGAACTGGCCGATCTGTTGCGCGCTGACAGCCCGCGCCCGGGCCCGCCGGTGCTGCTGACCGGCAACACCGAAGCCGAGGCGATCAAGCTGTTCGCCAACACCTATCTCGCGATGCGTGTGGCCTTCTTCAACGAACTGGACACCTACGCCGCGATCCAGGATCTGGATACGCGCCAGATCATCGAAGGCGTCTGCCAGGATCCGCGCATCGGCGATCACTACAACAATCCGTCCTTCGGTTACGGCGGCTATTGCCTGCCCAAGGACACCCGGCAATTGCTGGCCAACTATCACCACGTGCCGCAGAACCTGATCCGCGCCATCGTCGAGGCCAACACCACGCGCAAGGATTTCATCGCCGACGACATCCTGCGCAGGAAACCGCGCGTGGTCGGCATCCATCGGCTGGTGATGAAGGCCGGCAGCGACAACTTCCGTTCCAGCAGCGTGCAGGGCGTGATGAAGCGGCTCAAGGCCAAGGGCGTGGAAGTGATAGTGCACGAGCCGCTGTTGCGCAGGCCTGACTTCTTCAATTCCGAGGTGATCGAGGATCTGGCGGCTTTCAAGCAGCGCAGCGATGTGATCCTCGCCAACCGTCACAGTCCCGAACTGGCTGACGTGGCCGACAAGGTCTACAGCCGCGACCTGTTCGGCGCCGATCATTGACTTCACCGAGCGCAGACATGCCATGAACTCCCTGTCCATCGTCATCCCTGTCTTCAATGAGCAGGACAACATCACGCCGCTGATCCACGAGGTGGTGCGGCATCTGCGCGGGCATATCGCGTTCGACATCGTCTGCGTGGACGACCGCTCCGACGATGCCACCCGCGAGGTGCTCGCTACGCTGCTGGCCGATGTGCCCGAACTGCGCGCCTTGACGCATCGCCAGCGCTGCGGCCAGAGCGCGGCGATCCGCACCGGCGTCAGGCATGCCCTCTCGCCGTGGATCGCCACGCTCGATGGCGACGGCCAGCACGACCCGGCCGACATCCTGCGCCTGCTGGAAGCGCGCACCGATGCCGATGCGGCGACCAAACTGTTCGCCGGCTGGCGCGTGGATCGCCAGGATACGGCCAGCAAACGCCGGGCTTCACGCTGGGCCAACGCGATCCGCTCGCGCGCCCTGCGCGACGCGACGCCGGATACCGGCTGCGGCATCAAGCTGTTCGAGCGCGCGGCATTTCTCGATCTGCCGTATTTCGATCACATGCACCGCTACCTGCCGGCGTTGATGCAGCGCGCCGGCTGGAAAACCGCCAGCGTGCCGGTATCGCACCGCCCGCGCCGCGCGGGGGAATCCAAATACACCAATATCGGCCGTGCGCTGGTCGGGATACGCGATCTGCTGGGCGTGGCCTGGCTGATCCAGCGCAGCCATGTCGCTTTGACCAGTGACATCACCGCGCGGCAGCCGCTGGAGCGAACACGATGAATCAGGAAATCCTCTGGCTGGGCTGGACCGGCCTGCACCTCACGCCGTGGAGACTGATCGGACTGACCGGCGCAGCGATGTTCGGCGCGCGCTGGCTGGTGCAATTGCTCGCCTCGCACCGCGCCCGCCGCCCGGTGATTCCGCGCCTGTTCTGGTACATGAGCCTGTGCGGCAGCCTGATGGCGCTGAG
Source organism: Pseudomonadota bacterium (assembly GCA_023438325.1). Lineage (GTDB taxonomy): Bacteria > Pseudomonadota > Gammaproteobacteria > Xanthomonadales > Xanthomonadaceae > Denitratimonas. The sequence continues at coordinate 10,632 of JAEXRB010000009.1, forward strand.
CTATTTCCTGTTTTCCGCCAAGCAGGACGTGGTCGGCGTACTGCAGAACCTGCTGCCGGCGTTCACCGCAGCCTACAGCCTGTTTCTGGATATCCGGAGCGGGCGCAGGCAACAGCCAACCACCGCAGGTGTTGCCGCCGGCACGTGTTCACAGCCGATGGGCAAAGCGGCGGCCGGAAGGCAGGAAAGAGAAGTCGGTTGCTGAAAACCCGGCGCTCGCAGAAGTGGCACCTTGACCAAATGTCTCCGAGCAAATATTGATAGTCAAAATCTATTGATTCAAATAAAACGATCAATTTTCCATTGATGCCGTGTATCGCTTACGCTGGGCACCCCTCAACTCAGGAAGCCCGCCATGAGCAAGCCCGACGACAACGGAAAAAAGTGTCCCGTCACCCACTTGACCACCGATTTCGGCGCACCGGTGCCGGACAACCAGAACAGCCTGACCGCCGGCCCGCGCGGCCCGCTGTTGTCGCAGGATGTCTGGCTCAACGAGAAGTTGGCCAACTTCGTGCGCGAGGTGATTCCCGAGCGGCGCATGCACGCCAAGGGCTCGGGCGCGTTCGGCACCTTCACCGTCACCCATGACATCACCCGCTACACCCGCGCTGCGATCTTCTCCAAGGTCGGCAAGAAGACCGAGATGTTCGCCCGCTTCACCACCGTGGCCGGCGAGCGCGGCGCGGCCGATGCCGAACGTGACATCCGCGGCTTCGCGCTGAAGTTCTACACCGAGGAAGGCAACTGGGACATGGTCGGCAACAACACGCCGGTCTTCTTCATCCGCGACCCGCGCAAGTTCCCCGACCTCAACAAGGCGGTGAAGCGCGATCCGCATACCAACCTGCGTTCGGCCACCTACAACTGGGATTGGTGGACGCTGCTGCCCGAGGCCCTGCACCAGGTCACCATCGTGATGAGCGACCGCGGCATTCCCGCCAGCTATCGCCACATGCACGGCTTCGGCTCGCACACCTACAGCTTCTGGAACGAGGCCGGCGAGCGCTTCTGGGTGAAGTTCCACTTCCGTACCCAGCAGGGCATCAAGAATCTGAGCGATGCCGAAGCCGAGGCCGTCATCGGCAAGGATCGCGAGAGCCATCAGCGCGATCTCTACAGCGCCATCGAACGCGGCGATTTCCCCAAGTGGAAGATGTACGTCCAGATCATGCCGGAAACCGATGCGGACAAGGTGCCGTACCACCCGTTCGACCTCACCAAAGTGTGGCCGAAGAAGGACTATCCGCTGATCGAAGTGGGCGAATTCGAGTTGAACCGCAACCCGGAAAACTTCCACGCCGACGTCGAGCAAAGCGCCTTTGCACCCAGCAACCTGGTGCCCGGCATCAGTGTCTCGCCGGACAAGATGTTGCAGGCGCGCCTGTTCAACTATGCCGATGCGCAGCGTTATCGCTTGGGCGTGAACTACCACCAGATCCCGGTCAATGCCGCGCGCTGCCCGGTCAACAGCAACCACCGCGACGGCGCCGGCCGTGCCGATGGCAACTACGGCCGCCTGCCGCACTACGAGCCCAACAGCTTCAACCAGTGGCAGGAGCAACCGCAATTTCGCGAGCCGCCACTGAAGATCAACGGCGATGCGGACTGGTGGAACTTCCGTGACGACGACGCCAATTACTACAAGCAGCCCGGCGATCTGTTCCGCCTGATGACGCCGGCCCAGCAGCAGGTGCTGTTCGACAACACCGCGCGTGCGATGGGCGATGCGCCGGAGTTCATCAAGCGTCGCCACATCGAAAATTGCACCAAGGCCGATCCGGCCTATGGCGCAGGCGTGGCCAAGGCGCTGGGGTTGGCACTTTGATCCGGGCCTGATCACGCAACGCCCCGGAAAACGCCGCAGGAAACTGCGGCGTTTTCGCATGTTCCAGCGTCGTCGTTCATGCAACGACGCGTAACGAAGCAGGTAGCAACACCCTTGGCCCGAGCCGGGCGTGGCACCATGTCGATGGCCATGACTTCCCCGCTCCCCCGCTTCCATCCGGCCGTCGCCGCGTGGTTCTGCCAGACCTTCCCCGCGCCCACGCCGGCACAGGCACAGGCATGGCCGGCGATCGCACGCGGCGAAGACGTGCTGGTGGCCGCGCCCACGGGCTCGGGCAAGACCTTGACGGCCTTTCTCTGGGCCATCAATACCTTGGTGGAACAAGGGCTTGCCACAAGCTCGCACGCTCCCGATGCTGCCAACGGCAAGGCACAAACGACGCTGTGGCCCGAAGCGGCATCCGCACCGCACAGCGCCCTGCCCGATCGCGTACAAGTGCTCTATGTCTCGCCGCTCAAGGCGCTGTCCAACGACATCCGCCTCAACCTCGAAAGCCCGCTGGCGGGCATCGGCGAAGAGCTGGCCCGTCTTGGCCTGCCGGCGCTGGACATCCGCGCCGCCGTGCGCACCGGCGATACACCGCAGAACGAGCGCGCCGCCTTGCGCCGACTCGCGCCGCACATCCTCGTGACCACACCCGAATCGCTGTACGTGCTGCTCGGTTCCGAATCCGGCCGCGCCATGCTTTCCGGCGTGCGCAGCGTGATCGTCGATGAAATCCACGCACTCGCCAACAGCAAGCGCGGCAGCCATCTGACGCTGTCGCTGGAGCGATTGCAGGCCTTGAACGAGACACGCATCCAGCGCATCGGCCTCTCGGCCACGCAAAAGCCGATCGAAAAAGTGGCCGCGTTCCTGTGTGGCGGGCGTCTGGATGGCAGCGAAACCACGCCTTGCACCATCGTCGATGCCGGTCACACGCGTGAACGCGACCTGGCACTGGAGCTGCCGCCCGTGCCACTTGAAGCGGTGATGTCCAATGAGATCTGGGAGAAAGTCTACGACCGCCTCGCCGAGCTGGCAGACGCGCATCGCACCACCCTGGTGTTCGTCAACACCCGGCGGCTGGCCGAGCGCGCCACACGGCACCTGAGCGAACGCCTCGGCAAAGACGCCGTCGCCGCGCACCACGGCAGCCTCGCCAAGGAACTGCGGCTGGATGCCGAACAGCGCCTCAAACACGGGAAATTGCGCATGCTCGTCGCTACCGCCTCGCTGGAACTGGGCATCGATATCGGCGAGGTGGATCTGGTCTGCCAACTCGGCTCACCACGCGCCATTGCCAACTTCCTGCAACGCGTAGGCCGCGCCGGCCACGCGGTGGACGCAACGCCGAAGGGACGGTTGTTCCCGCTCTCGCGCGACGAGCTGGTGGAATCGGTGGCATTGCTGGATTGCGTGCGGCGTGGCGAGCTGGACGCGCTGATCGTGCCGCCGCAGCCCATCGACGTGCTGGCGCAGCAGATCGTGGCCGAAGTTGCGTGCCGGGAGTGGAGCGAGGATGCGCTGTTCGCACTTTTCCATCGCGCTGCGCCGTATCGCGATCTTGGCCGCGAAGCATTCGCCGACGTGGTTCGCATGCTCGCCGATGGTTTCGCCACACGGCGCGGCACGCGCGGCGCCTATCTGCATCGCGATGCCGTGAACGGAACCTTGCGCGCCCGACGCGGCGCCCGGCTCACCGCGCTCAGCTCCGGCGGCACCATTCCCGACACCGCTGATTACCTCGTGGTGCTGGAACCGGCCGGCACGGTTGTCGGCTCGGTACATGAGGATTTCGCGGTCGAAAGCCTGAGCGGCGACGTGTTCCAGCTTGGTAACACGTCCTATCGCATCCTGAAGGTGGAAACCGACCGGCTGCGCGTGGAAGACGCGCAAGGCGCACCGCCCTCGATCCCGTTCTGGATCGGCGAGGCGCCGGGGCGCAGCGATGAACTTTCCGCCGGCGTGTCGCGTCTGCGCGAAACCCTGTCGCAATGCTTCGCCGAGCGCGAATGCGGCGAGACCGTCGAAGCACGCCTGAGCCGCGCCATCGACTGGCTTTGCCGCGAAGTGAAACTCGACGCCCGCGCCGCACGCGAGCTTTCCCAATACCTTCTGCATGCGCAGATCGCGCTCGGCTTCCTGCCCACCGCCACCATCCTGGGCATCGAACGCTTCTTCGATGAATCCGGCGCGATGCAGCTCATCATCCACAGCCCGCTCGGCAGCCGCGTCAACAAAGCCTGGGGGCTGGCGCTGCGCAAGCGTTTCTGTCGCAGCTTCAATTTCGAATTGCAGGCCGCCGCCAGCGAAGACGCCATCGTGCTCTCGCTCTCCACCAGCCACAGCTTTCCGCTCGATGACGTGAGCCGCTTCCTGCACTCGGGCAGTGCTCGGGATGTGTTGGTTCAAGCGTTGCTGGATGCCCCGCTGTTCGGCGTGCGCTGGCGCTGGAACGCCACCACCGCGTTGGCGCTGCCACGCATGTCCGGCGGCAAGAAAGTCGCACCGCAGATTCAGCGCATGCGCAGCGAAGATCTGCTCGGCACGGTGTTTCCGGATCAGGTCGCATGTCTGGAAAACATCGTCGGCGAACGCCAGATTCCCGATCACCCGCTCGTCGCGCAGACGCTTTACGACTGCCTGCACGATGCCATGGACGTGGACGGTTTTCTCGCGCTGCTGCAACGGCTCGAAAACGGCGATGCGCGTATCGAAGCCCGCGATCTGACGGCACCTTCGCCACTGGCGGCGGAGATACTTTCCGCCCGCCCTTATGCCTTCCTCGACGATGCCCCGCTGGAAGAGCGCCGCACCCGTGCCGTGCAGCAGCGCCGCTATGTCGATCCTGAAAAAGCCGAAGACCTCGGCCAGCTCGATGCCGCTGCCATCGCACGGGTGCGCGACGAAGCCTGGCCGGATGTACGCGATGCCGACGAAATGCACGCCGCCCTGAACATGCTCGGCTATGTCACCTCGCGCGAAGCCGAAAGCCACGCCGGCTGGTCGGCCCATCTCGCCACACTCGCCCGCGCACGGCGCGCCACGCGCTTTGCAGCAGCGACAGGCGAATCGCTCTGGGTGATGGCCGAGCGCCTGCCGCAATTTTTCGCACTGCATCCGCAATGCACGCCCGATCCGATTATCGAAACCCCTGCCGAATACGCCATCGCATGGCAGCCGGAACAGGCACTTCGCGAAATCATCCGCGCACGCCTCTCCGGCAGCGGCCCGGTCACGCACGCTGAATTGGCCACCCAACTCGGCCTGCCGGCACGCGATATCGAGGCCGCGTTGCTATCACTGGAAACCGAGGGCTACGTGTTTCGCGGGCGTTTTTCGCCGGGCATGGAGAAACAGGAATGGTGCGAGCGCGGCCTGCTCGCACGCATCCATCGCTACACACTGGGGCGACTGCGGCGCGAAATCGAACCCGTGCCACAACGCGACTTCATCCGCTTTTTGCTGCACTGGCAACATGTCGCGCCCAGCGCCCGCGTGCGTGGCCCCGAAGCCTTGGCCGGCGTGCTCAGCCAGCTCGAAGGCTTCGAAGCGCCTGCCGCCGCATGGGAATCTTCCTTGCTGCCCACACGCGTGGCCGATTACCAGATCAACTGGCTCGATGACCTCTGCCGCGCCGGCCGCCTCGTCTGGCAACGCCTGCATCGCGGCACACGCAGCAGCGCCGATACACCTGCGCGCGCCGCCTCGCCTTTGCCGAGCACGCCCATCGTGCTGTTGCCCCGCCGTCAACGCGCCGACTGGCTCCGCCTTGCCGCCGCGCAGAGCAACGCTCCGCCCAAAGCACTGACATCGCGTGCACAAATCCTGCTCGACTGGCTGCGTGAACACGGCGCGGCGTTTTTCGACGAAATGCAGCACGGCGTGCGCCTGTTGCGGGTGGAGCTGGAAGACGCCCTGGCCGAACTGGTCGCACGCGGCGCCGTGTCATCGGACAGCTATTCAGGCCTTCGCACCTTGCTGTTGCCCGCCGCCAAACGCGAGCGCCAGCGCCGACGCCATCCGCGACGCCATGCGTTGTTCGGGCTGGAGGACGCCGGGCGCTGGAGCCCTGCGCCCACGCCCGATGTCGCTGCACCGGATGAATCGGACATCGAACATCTCGCCCGCACCCTGCTGCGCCGCTACGGTGTGGTGAGCTGGAAACTGATCGAACGCGAAGCCGATTGGCTGCCGCCATGGCGATTGATCCTGCGCGAACTGCGCCGGCTCGAAGCACGCGGCGAAATCCGCGGCGGACGCTTCGTGCAGCATCTTTCGGGCGAACAATTCGCCTTGCCCGAAGCCATTCCGTTACTGCGCCGTCTGCGCGACGAAACACCGAACGGTGAACTGGCCTGCGTCAGCGGCGCCGATCCGCTCAACCTTTCCGGCGTCGTGATCAACGGCCCGAAAGTACCGCGACTAGCCAGCGCCCGGCTCGTCTACCGCGATGGCATACCGCTGGCGATACAGGTTTCGGGGAAAACCGAATGGCTCGCCGAGGATGTTTCCGACATCGAACGCCAGCGCGTCACTGCCTGCTGAACGGCGACCAAAACCGCGTGGGCCCCCCG
>JAEXRB010000021.1 GCA_023438325.1 Pseudomonadota bacterium
CTGCTGGATCGTCGCGACAGCATCGGCCCGGTCGGCCCGGTGTACTACACGCTCTATCGCTGGAACTGAACGAACCCGCGGATTCGGGTTTCCGGGCGGCATGCCGGCTTATAATTGCCGGCTTGCCGCATTGCGGCCCACCACGGCGCAACATCGCACGCCGACCACATGGAGCGTTTCATGAGCATCGAGCAACTGGAAGACATCGCCCAGGCCATGGTGGCCCCGGGCAAGGGCATCATCGCGATCGACGAATCCAACAACACGATCAAGAAGCGCTTTGATGCCGTAGGGATCGAGTGCACCGAGGAAAGCCGCCGCGCCTATCGCGAGCTGCTGCTGACCACGCCCAAGCTCTCCGATTACATCTCCGGCGCGATCCTGTACGACGAAACCCTGCGTCAGTCCACCAAGACCGGCGTGCCGTTCACCAAGGTCATGATGGATGCCGGCATCCTGCCGGGCATCAAGGTGGACAAGGGCCCGGTGCCGCTGGCCGGCTTCCCGGGCGATGTCGTCACCGAAGGCCTGGACGGTTTGCGTCAGCGCTTGAAGGAATACGCCGAGCTGGGCGCCAAGTTCGCCAAGTGGCGCGCCGTCATCGCCATCGGTGAGGAGAATCCTTCGGGTACCTGCATCGAGGCCAACTGCCACGCGCTGGCGCGCTACGCCGCGCTGTGTCAGGAAGCGGGCATCGTGCCGATGGTGGAGCCGGAAGTGCTGATGGACGGCAACCACGACATCGACGTGTGCTACGAAGTCACCGAAGCCACCTTGCGCTCGCTGTTCGCCGCGCTGTACGAGCACAACGTCGTCATCGAAGGCACCATCCTCAAGGCCAGCATGGTCATCTCCGGCAAGGACTGCCCCGAGCAGGCCGGCGTGGAAGAAGTGGCCGATGCCACCTTGCGTTGCCTGAAGGCCACCGTGCCGGCGCTGCTGCCGGGCATCGTGTTCCTTTCCGGCGGCCAGAGTGATGAAGCCGCCACCGCGCACCTCAATGCCATGAACCAGCTCGGCGCCAAGCCGTGGCCGCTGAGCTTCTCCTATGGCCGTGCGATGCAGCAGGCCGCGCTGTCGCTGTGGTCCAAGGACACCGCCGGCAACTTCGCCAAGGCGCAGGACACCGTCTACGCTCGTGCCAAGGCCAATGGCCTGGCTGCGCTGGGGCAGTGGCAGAAGGGCTGATCGCCTCCTTCATCCGAACACGAAAACGCCGGCCGATGCCGGCGTTTTTGTTATGCAGCGTGCGCACATGGGCGTGATGCTCCATGCTAGGAAAACCCGGCAGCTCAGCCTACGTTTCCACGCCCATGACGACGATCCTGATCGCAGACGACCATCCCCTGTTCCGCGATGCACTCCGCCGCGCGGTGTTGCAGGTGCTGCCGCAGGCCTGCTTGCAGGAGGCCGACAACGTGATGGCCCTGATGGAACTGGCGAGCCATTACTCGCAGGCCGATCTCCTCCTGCTTGATCTCAACATGCCCGGCGCGCACGGCTTCAGTGCGTTGGCGCACGTGCGTGCGGTGTTTCCGGCATTGCCCGTGATCGTGGTGTCCGCGCGCGAGGAGCCGGCGCTGATGCGCAGGGCCATCGGGCACGGTGCGGCGGGTTTCATCCCCAAGTCTGCCGACATCGCCACCATCGGAGAGGCCTTGAATACCGTGCTCGAAGGGGAAACCTGGCTGCCGCCGGGTGTGGCGGCGCATGGCACCGAGCTGGATCCGGAAGAAGAGGATCTGGCCAAGCGCATCGCCGAGCTCACCCCGCAGCAATATCGCGTTCTCACGATGGTGTGCAACGGCCTCCTGAACAAGCAGATCGCCTACGAACTGGATGTTTCCGAAGCCACCGTGAAGGCCCACATGACCGCGATCCTGCGCAAGCTCGGCGCCCATTCGCGCACCCAGGCGGTGCTGCTCGCGGGTCGTCTGACGCTCGAGGGGCGCGGCACGCCACCGCCGGATGAAGACGAAACGATGTGATGTGCGAGCGGTGCTTTGGCCGTCATCGAGAAACGCGGGCTGGCGATGATCACGGCCCGGGCATTTTCGTCCTGAGGCGCCCACCTCGCGCCAGTGCTGCGATCAATGCCCGCAGCACTGCCGGGCGTACCGGTTTTTGCAATACCGGGTAATCCGCGTTGCGCGCACGCTGAGCCAGTTCTTCGCTGCTGTTGGCAGTGAGCAGGGCGCCGGGAACCGCATCGGGCCCGGTTTCGCGGCGCAGGATGTCGAGGACGGCCAAGCCGTCGAGTGCTTCGGTCAGATGGAAATCGGCGAGGATCAGGTCCGGGCGTTGCGTACGCACGGCAGCCAGGGCCGGCTCCAGCCCCAAGACGGTGGTGACATGGATGCCCCAGCGTTGCAGCAGGGCGAGCATGCCTTCGAGGATGGCGGGGTCGTTGTCCACGCACAGCACGTGCAGGCCTGCAACATCACGCGCCGGAGGCGCTGCGGCGGTTTCGCCGGATGCCTGCGGCGCAGTTGTCAGAGGTACGCGCAGCCGGAATACGCTGCCACAACCCAGGCGTGAGGTGACGCCGATGGGATGATCGAGCATGTGCGCGATGCGCTCGCAGATCGAAAGCCCGAGGCCAAGGCCTTTTTCGCCCCACGGCGAGGGTTGGTCGAGGCGCTGGAACTCGTCGAATATCGATTCCACATGTTCGGGTGCGATGCCTGAGCCTGTATCCCAGACCTGCCATTCGGCGTGGTCGCCGCGCTGGCGTATCGCCAACAAGACGCCGCCGTGCCGGGTGTAGCGTAGTGCGTTGGCGAGGAAGTTCTGCAGGATGCGGCGCAGCAGGCGGCGGTCGCTGTGGAGCCACAGATCGCGCGTGTGGACGCGCAGTTCCAGCCCGCGTGCGGTGGCGAGTGGGGCAAATTGTTCGTACAGCGATTGGCACAGGCGCGCGGCGGACACCGGCGCCAGCTCCGGACGCAACACGCCGGCATCCAGGCGCGAGGTGTCGAGCAGGCCTTCGAGCAGCTCTTCGGCGTTCTTGAGTGCGCTGTCGATGCGTTCCACCAGTTGACGCGCTTCGGTATCCGGCTGCGGTGTGGCGGCCAATGCGGAGCTGAACAGGCGGGCGGCGTTGAGCGGTTGCAGCAGGTCATGGCTGGCGCCGGCGAGGAAGCGCGTCTTGCTGAGATTGGCGGCTTCGGCTTCCAGCTTGGCGGCGCGTTGCGCTTCGACCGCAGCAGTCAGTTCGCCGGTGCGTTTGCGCACGCGTAGTTCGAGGGTTTCGTTGGCTTCGATCAAAGCGTGTTCCACACGCTTGTAGTCGGTCACGTCCGAATAGGTGGTGACGTAGCCGCCGCCGGGCATGGCGCGGCCGCGCATTTCGTAAACGCTGCCGTCGGCGCGCACGCGTTCGAACACATAGGGCGAGCCTTGCCGCATGTAGGCCACGCGCTTGTCCACGTGCGTCTGGACATCGCCAGGCCCGCATTCGCCCCGTTCGGCGTTCCAGCGGATCAGGTCGCTGACCGGGCGGCCGATGTAGACCATGCCATCGGGGTAATCGAACATCTCCATGTAGCGCCGGTTCCACGCGACCAGCCGCATCTCGCCATCCACCACGCTGATGCCCTGGGAGATGTTTTCCAGCGTGGCCGAGAGCAGTTCGCGGTTGAAGCGCAGTTCCTGCGAGGTTTCGTCCAGCAGCCAGACCACTTCGCCCAGATCCATGCCGGTGCCGCGCAGCGCCGTGGTCAGGACGCGTCGCGCCGAAGCGCCGCCGATGGATGCCGAAAGCAAGCGTTCGGTGTGCTGGAGCAGGCCACGATCTGCGGTGTCGCCGTGAGCAAAATCGCGACCGCTTTGCTCGCGGTACTCAGCGAAGGCGCGTTCCACTGCACGCGGACCGACGATGCGTTCGGCAATGGTGCGAAGGTCGGCCACCGGGATGCGTCCGCGCCATTCGCCCCCCGCGCTGGCGGGGCGCTGCATCCACGGATCCACGAAGGGCAGGCTGCGCAGGCGCTCTTCCACCGTGGGGCGATAGCGCAGGCTCAGGAACACGAAGCAGCCGATGTTGGCCAAAAGCGACCAGAACACGCCATGCGTCAGCACGTCCCAGCCGGCCAGCCCGAACAGTGCGTGCGGACGCAGCCAAGTCTGCTCGAACAGACCGTTATGCACCCAGTGCGTATCCAGCCAGCCCGATGCTGCCAGAGTGGGCAGCAGCAGGGTGTAGAGCCAGACGGCGAAGCCGGCGACAAGGCTGCCGTAGGCGCCCCGCCGGCTCGCTCCACGCCAGTACAGGCCGCCGATGATGGCCGGCGCGAACTGCGCCGCCGCAGCAAAAGCCAGCAGGCCAATGGAGGCCAGATTCTGTTGGCTTTCGGTGGCGCGGTAATAACCATAGGCGGCCATCGCCAGCGCGGCGATGGTGGCGCGGCGAATGCCGAGCACGAAGCGGGAGAGGTCGCGCGAGGTGTTCGGATCGACCCAGCGCAACCTCAGTGCCAGCGGCATCACCAGATCATTGGACACCATCGTCGCCAACGCCACGGTCGCCACGATCACCA
>JAEXRB010000064.1 GCA_023438325.1 Pseudomonadota bacterium
CGGCCGGCGACCAGGACTCGCTGAGTCGCGCCCTGTGGCTGCATTACAGCGGAAGTTTCGCCTTCGAGCAGGCGATGGAGCGCGATGTCCTTCCGACGGAAGCCCTCGGCTTCTACAGCCGTGCCGCAGACCTGATGCGACGCCATTTCCCGGACAGTGACGAGTTGCTCGTGACTCTGATCAAGATGGCCGAGGTCGCAAGATGGGGACACCAGCCGGACAAGGCACTGGCGACAATCGCCGAAGTCCGCGAACGCACCCTGGAGCGTCACGGCACCTCGCACTTCTATCTCACCCAGGCCAACCTGATCCAGGCCAGCATCTGGATCGACTACGCACGCCCGGAAGACGCATTGACCCTGCTACGTCAGACGCACCACGACGTGGTGCACTTCAGTGGCGAGCAGCACAACGATGTGCTCGCGTTGCGTTATCACGAGTTTCGCGCCCTGCTGGCGCTGGGGAGACTGGATGAAGCCGATGCGCTTTTGCAGGAGGCCGAAGCCTGGCGGCTACGTCATCACCCGGATGTGGCTTACATGAAGGATGCGTTGGAGAACATGCGTGCCCGCATCGAACGGGAACGGGCGCGGGCCGATATCAGTTCGCCCTGAGAACGCGTTTCCGAGCATCTTGCAAGACATCGCAAAAGCCTGCGGAGCATGAATCTGCGCGTCATCCTGCGCCGGGCCGCCACGCCATTCCGTTAAACTTGCATGCCGGCGTGCGTGCCATCGGTCGCATGACAGGCGTCTTTCCATCCCTGTGGTAGCGCACTTTTTTCGCGAATCCTTTGCGTTCCGCCCGGTGGCGCGGCGCACTTCATCGACGAGGTCCATTGATCATGAGCCAAGGCAAGTTGCTGTATGCCCAGTCCGGCGGCGTCACTGCCGTCATCAACACCACCGCCGCCGCGGTGATTTCCACCGCGCGAGCGGCGGGCGTCAAGGTGCTGGCCGCGCGCAACGGCATCATCGGTGCGCTGCGCGAAGACTTGATCGACACCTCGAAGGAATCGGCTTCCGCCATCACCGCGTTGGCGCACACGCCGGGCGGCGCATTCGGCTCGTGCCGCTTCAAGCTGAAATCCATCGAAGCCGATCGCGAGCGTTATGCGCGCCTGATCGATGTGTTCAAGGCACATGACATCCGTTATTTCCTCTACAACGGCGGCAATGACTCGGCCGATACCGCGAACAAGGTATCGAAGATCGCACGCGAGTTCGGCTATCCGTTGACCTGCATCGGCGTGCCGAAAACGGTCGACAACGATCTGGCCGTCACCGATTGCTGCCCCGGTTTTGGATCGGCGGCGAAATACACGGCGGTTTCGCTGCGCGAGGCGGCGCTGGACGTGGCCTCGATGGCCGAATCGTCCACCAAGGTGTTCGTGATGGAAGTGATGGGGCGCCACGCCGGCTGGCTTGCCGCTGCCGCCGGGCTGGCGGGAAAAACGCCGGACGAGGCACCGCACATCATCCTGTTCCCGGAAATCCCGTTCGATCAGGAAAAGTTCCTCGCCACCGTCGATGCCACGGTCAAGCGCGTGGGTTGGTGTGCGGTTGCGGTATCGGAAGGGCTGCGCACGCCGGATGGCAAGTTCCTCGCCGAGGCCGGTGGCAAGGATGCCTTCGGACATGTGCAACTGGGCGGTGTGGGGCCGGCCATCGCGCAAATGGTGAAGGACAAGCTCGGTTACAAGCAGCACTGGGCGGTGCCGGATTACCTGCAACGCTCGGCCCGTCATCTGGCCAGCAAAACCGATGTGGATCATGCCTGGGCGGTGGGCGAGGCGGCGGTGAAATTTGCCTTGGCCGGCAACAACGCCGTGATGCCGGTGATCACGCGCACCTCGGATGCGCCGTATCGCTGGAAGATCGAGGCCGCGCCGCTGTCGAAGGTGGCCAATCACGAGAAAACCCTGCCGAAAAACTTCATCCGCAAGGATGGCTACGGCATCACCGACAAGGCGCGGGCCTATCTGGAGCCGCTGATCCGTGGTGAAACGCCACCGCCGTATGGCAAGGATGGCCTGCCCAAGTACGTGACGCTGAAGAACGTGCCGGTGGCCAGAAAGTTGCCTGCGTACGAGATCGCGGACAAGTAACGCCCAGGAGGCTTTTCCCTGGCCTTTTCGGGGGAAGGAAAAGCCGGCTCAAGCCTGCGCCACGGCACGTTCCGACCATGCCGGTGGCGCCGGCCAATCGCCTTCGAACGTGCCTTCCAGCGCGCGGCGCAAATCGCGCGAATCCAGTTGCGGGGCGATCAGGGTGAGCAGGGCGAGGGTGTAGTCGCGTGGCACGCGCTCGCGTGGCAGCACGCCCCATGCCATGCAGGGCGCGAAATGCTGATTGGCATCGAGCTGGATCAGGTCGGCATCGGCCACCGGATCCAGCGCCATCTCGGCCAGTACGCCGATCCCCAGTCCTGTGCGGACATACGTCTTGATGAGGTCGGCGTCGCGCGCGGTGAAACCGATGAGGGGTTCGAAACCGGCGCGCGCGAATGCCGCGCGCAGCGAGGATTCGGGTTTGAGCGAGGATTCGTAGCTGACGATGGGTTCACGCGCCAGTTCGGCCAGGCTCGGTGCGCGGCCCAGGCGTGTCAGTGGATGACCTTGCGGCGCCACCACCACGCGACGCCAGGAATACAGCGGCACCGCAATGCCATTGGGCGGCGGCGCGCCGGAGCTTGAAACCAGCGCCAGATCGGCACCGCGTCCGAGTTCGGCCAGCGCCTCGCCTTCGCCCGTGGGCACGATGTGGATGCTCACGCCCGGATAGCGCCCGCGCAGCGGCGCAATGGCCGGCGGCAGCACGTAGCGCGCTTGGGTATGCGTGGTGCCGATCGCAAGTTCGCCTTGCACTTCGCCCCGCAGGTTGGCTGCCAGCGAGCGGATGTTGCCGGCTTCCAGCAGTACCCGGCGCGCCCGGGCGATGACTTCCACGCCCGGCGCGGTGATCGATTCCAGGCTGCGGCCGCGCCGCAGGAAAAGCTGGAAGCCCAGTTCGTCCTCCAATTGCTTGAGCTGTTTGGAAAGGCCGGGCTGGGTGGCATGCACGCGTTCGGCGGCCAGCGTGATGTTGAGGCCGGCGTCGGCAATGGCGACGAGGTAGCGGAGCTGAGTGAGCGTCATGATGGCGGGGCGGGGAACGGGCAACCTGCATGCTGCGGGCCGCATCGAAGCTATGTCCAAGAACCTGCGGCTGCGATCTTATTACCAAAAGGAATAAGAAAACGCGGGCAGGCCATTTTCCCCGTCGCGCCAAGGGGAGCAGCATGGTTCTTCTGCTTTTCCAAGGAACCTTCCCATGGCCCTGTACGACTCCATTGTGGACACCATCGGTCGCACGCCCATCGTGCGCCTGCATCGCGTCGCGCCTGCGCATGTGTCGCTGTATGCCAAGGTCGAATCCTTCAATCCCGGCGGTTCGGTGAAAGATCGGCTGGCACTGGCCATCGTGCTGGATGCCGAGCAGCGCGGCCTGCTCAAGCCGGGCGATACCATCGTCGAGGCCACATCGGGCAATACCGGCGTGGCCTTGGCGATGGTGGCGGCCGCGCGCGGCTACAAGTTCGTCGCCACGATGGTGGAAACCTTCTCCGTCGAGCGTCGCAAGCTGATGCGTGCCTATGGCGCCAAGGTGATCCTGACGCCTGCGGCCGAGCGCGGTACCGGCATGGTGCGCAAGGCGCGCGAACTGGCCGAACAACACGGCTGGTTTCTCGCCAGCCAGTTCACCAATCCAGCCAATCCGGCTTTCCACCGCAATACCACGGCGGCTGAAATCCTCCAGGATTTCGCCGGCAGGCGGCTGGATTACTTCGTCACCGGCTGGGGCACGGGCGGCACGCTTACCGGCATCGGTGAAGTGCTTCGGGTGGCGCGACCGGAAGTGAAGTTGATCGCGGCCGAACCGGCGGGCGCGGCCCTGCTTTCAGGCAGCGAATGGAAGCCGCACAAGATTCAGGGCTGGACGCCTGATTTCGTGCCCGAGGTGCTCAATCGCGAGCTGCCGGACGAGATTCTTGGCATTGCCGATGACGATGCCATCACCACGGCGCGGCGTCTGGCGGCTGAAGAGGGCATCTTCGTCGGCATCTCCGCCGGTGCGACCGTGGCGGCGGCGTTGCGCGTGGCGCAGAACGCACCGCAGGGCACGGTGTTGTTGGCGACCTTGCCCGATACCGGGGAGCGCTACCTTTCCACGCCACTGTTCGAAGGCGTCAACGATGGTTCGGATGACGAGTGGTTGACTTCGATCGGCCCGTGAGCCGTCTAGACATCTTTCGAGGAAGCGTCCTGCGCCAGCCTTTGTGCTGGCGTTTTGGTGTGGGGGAGCGGATCTGCGCGGGGTGATGGCGCGGCGGTGGAAGGAATGGACAGGGCATGCGCAAAATTGCCCTACTTTCGTGTCAGATTGTGCGGCGCTTTTCCGTAACTAGCACATGCCATTCCCGACACGATCCAGACAAGGAACCTCGATGCCACACACGCCATCCCGAATCTTTCCGCTTTCCGGCCTGTTGAGCCTCGGCCTGCTTGCCTTGTCCGGCTCCACCCACGCCCAGGTATCACTGAACGTGTACCGCGTCGGTGCCGATTCGGCCTGCGACTATCGTACCGATGACCTGCCCAACGCTCTGCAAGCGGCCATCGACGACATCCCCACCTCGCCACCGGCAGGCATCCAGTTTCGCATCGAGCTGGCCAACAATGGTTCTTACGATAATTTGAAGTTGCAGCTGCTCGGGCGCAGCGTGGAAATCGCAGGCGGGTTTGCCAACTGCGCCGCCACAGCGCCCAGCGCCACCGCTACCACGCTTCGTGCCAACCCTGCCGTGAACGCGCCGGTGCTTCTGATTGATGGGCAAGACCAGCCGGACAAACACGTTGTGCTGCGTCACCTGATTTTGAGCGATGCTTCAGGCACGGAGGCACGTGGCTTGACGGTCGAAGATGCACACGTGGATTTGTTCGGCGTCACCGTAAGGGACAACCAGGGGGCCACGTTTGGTGGCGGCATCCGGGTACTGGGCACCACGGCCAGACTCGGGCTTTACGAAAACAGCTTCGTGATCGAGAACCGTTCCAGCCAGGATGGCGGCGGCATCCATTGCAGCCGAGGTGCCACGCTGTTTCTCGATACCGCCAGCGCGGTGCGTTCCAACGAGGCCGCCTTCAACGGGGGAGGTATCGCGATCGTGGGCTGTACCGCTTATGTGAACAGCGGCGGCCATGGGTTGCAGGCAACGGGTTACAACGTCGGTTTCAACACCGCATTGCAAGGTGGCGGCATCTCGCTCTCAAGCCTGTATGCCACTGCGCCCACGCGGCTGATCCTGGGCAAGGACGTGCCCGCCAGCACGGCGCGGCCGCAAATCATGGGCAACATGGCGACAGGGTTGGGCGGTGGCATTCTTGCCATGGGCGAGGGCACTCAGGTGGAGGCCTACGACACGGTGTTCAGCAGCAACCAATCGGGCCAACAAGGCGGCGGGCTATCGGTTCGCAACGGCGCCACCGCCACGATCAAACGTACCCATCGCCAGTGCGCACCCGCACCGCATTGTTCCAGCTTCGTCGACAACACCGCCGTCGGTGGCGGGGCCGTCGGGGTAGGCTATGACGGCAGCAAGGCTTTCATCGAAGGCACCTGGTTCAAGGGCAACAAGGCCACGTCCAATGGCGCGGTGTACCAAGCCCTGAACGGTCATTCGGAGATCATTTCGCAAAACAACGTGCTGGTGAAGAACGAAGGGCCGAACATCATCAGCATCAGCCCGACGGCGGAATCTCCCAATGCCGCCAGCATCACGCTGAAGCAGGACACCATCGCCAGAAACACCTCCGGAGCCAGCACCATTGCCACCCACAGCACCGGATTGCTGAAGATGGGGCGCACCCTGGTTTCTCCCGGCGCAGGCATCGCGGTGGTGAGCGGGAGCCCCATTGGCCCGGCACCGCAGATGCATTGCAATGTGCTGGAGGGGACGCTGGGGGTGGAACATGCCGACTCACTCACCACCACCGATACCGTGATCAATTTCGTGAACGCGGCTGCGGACGATTTCCGTCCTACCTCAAGCAGTGAGGCCGTGGATCACTGCCCGGCGCAGGCGGGGTATCTGGCCTACGATCACAACCTCGTCCCGCGCCCGGTGGATTCGGCACTCCCCGACATCCACGGCCCCTTCGATGCCGGGGCCTACGAATGGAACCAGATGCTGTTCTGGGATGGCTTCGAGGAGTGATGGTGTTGGCGTTGCGCCTCAGCGATTGGTGAGCTGGATCTCGATGCGTCGGTTGATGGTGTAAGCGGCCTCGCTGTCGCCCGGATCGAGCGGGCGGAATTGGCCGAAACCATTGGCCGAAAGCCGATTCGCCGGTACGCCGCGCGTGACCAGGTATTTCACGATGGCGATGGCGCGTGCGCTCGACAATTCCCAGTTGGATGGGAAACGCGAGGTCGCAATCGGGCGCTTGTCGGTATGGCCGTCGATGCGCAAGACCCAATCGATGTCGCTGGGGATTTCGCTCGCCACCTCGGTCAAGGTGGTGGCAAGTGAATCCAGTTGCTTGAGCGCCACCGGAGTGAGTTCATCGGTGCCCGAAGAAAACAGCAATTCGCTCGGCACCACGAAACGGTCGCCGACGATCTGGATATCCGAGCGGTTCCCCAGCACTTCGCGCAACTTGCCGAAGAAATCCGAGCGATAGCGTTGCAGTTCGCCCACACGTTGGGCCAGCGCGATGTTCAGTTCCTTGCCCAGTTCCTCGATGCGCAGGTCCTTGGCGGTGGATTGGGCGCGCTGCAGTTCCAGCGCAGCGGTGATTTCATCCAGTTGGGTGCGCAGCGCCGCCATCTGCCGATTCAGCAGTTCCACCTGCGCGGCAGCCTGGGCGGAAAGTTCGGTCTGCACCACGAGTTTTTCGCGTTCGCCTTCCAGCTCGGCCAGGCGCGAGGCGATCTCGGCTTCGAGTTGGCGTTTGAGCTCGGCCAGCGCATTGATGTCGGAGGAAAGGCGTGCGATGCGGGCTTCGTCTTCCTCGTTCTTCGCCTGAGCCTGGGTGAGTGCGGCGGAGGTGTCATCGAGGCTGAGGCGCAGGGCATCGCGTTCGCCGCCGGTTTGTGCGAGCGAGGCGGAAAGTTCGTTGACCTGAGTCAGCGCGGTCGTCTTGGCGCTCTGTTCCATCGACAGTGCCTTGGCCAGTTGCGCCAGTTCGGCATTGAGCTGGGCCAGCGCCTTGTCGCGCCCGGTGAGCGCATCGGACAGCACGAACTGGCCGATGGTGAAGATCAGCAACATGAAGATCAGCACCATCAGCAGCGAGCTCAGTGCGTCGACGAAACCCGGCCAGAAGTCGATGCCGCGTCGGCGGCGGGATGCGAGCGACATGGCTCAGCGCCGGCCTTCGGTTGCGGCTGCCAGCGTGCGCGAGAGCAGGCGGAACTCGGCGCGCAGTTCGTCGCTGAGGTGGCTGCCGCCGTCATCGCGCTGGGCCATGGTCTTGAGCACGTTGCGCAACTCGGCCTGGGTGTCGGCCAGTTCCGACAGGCCGCGCGATTCGCGCCCGAGATGCTCGGAGAGTTTGGCCAAATGGGTATTGAGTTCGGCCATCTGCTGTGCGTTGCCACGGCGCTCGCGCTCCGACTCCACCAGGGCGCGTTGCATCCGCTCCAGCCCATCGGCGGTTTGTTCCAGCAGCGCCTGCACATAGGCCGGCACGCTGGTATCGCCTTCGCCGATGGCGCTGCCGCTGGACAACCGCGTCATGCCCGAGAGCCAGTCTTCCACTTCGGTGTAGAAGCGGTTGGCGGCACGCCCGGCGAGCAGATCGATCAAGCCCAGCATCAATGAACAGCCCAGGCCGAAAAGCGACGTGGAAAAACTCGTCGCCATGCCGGAAAGCGGCTCTTGCAGGCGGCTCTTGAGGGCCTCGAACATCACCGCCGCATCGCTGCCGGCACTGAGCCCGCCGATGATGTCGCCGATCGAGGCGATGGTGATGAGCAAGCCCCAGAAGGTGCCCAGCAGGCCGAGGAAAATCAGCAGGCCCACCAAATAGCGCGAGAGATCGCGTTGTTCTTCCAGGCGCAGGTGGATGCTGTCCAGAATCGAGCGCATGGATTGGGTCGAGAGCGACTGCGGTTTGCGCTCGCCCTGACCGAGCATGCGCGCCATCGGTGCCAGCAGTACCGGAGTTTCCAGGGTGCGCTCGGGATTGGAGCGGCGATAGGCTTCGATCCAGTTCACTTCACGCTGCAAGCGCAGCACCTGCCGCAGGTTGGCGGCGACGCCGATCAGGAATACGCCCAGAATCACCGCATTGAATACGGGTGTGGCCGAAAACGCCTGCATCAGCGGAACATGCAACACGCCGGCCACGAGGGCGATGGCGGCCAGAACGGCGAGGATCGAAATCAGGACGCGCGACGGTTGGCTCATGGAAAACCTGCAGGAAAAGGTGGGTCGAATGAGAGCGGCAGCATGATGCGTGGCGGCTGAATGCCGGATGCGCTGTGCAGTCTTGGACAGGCCGGATCGAGCCGGGTTCCTTTTCCCGTCGCACAAAAGAAAACACCCCGGCCCACGGCAGCCTTGCTGCACACGAACCGGGGTGAGGGCGAGCGGTGAGCCGGACGGCGGATATCGCCGTGCGGGCTCAGAATGATTCGTCGAACGAGACTTCGCCTTCGACACCGACTTGATAGGCCGAAACGCGGCGTTCGAAGAAGTTGGTCAACTCCTGCACATCCTGCAATTCCATGAACGGCAGGGGGTTGCGCACGTTGTAGACCTTGGCCATGCCGAGCTTCTGGAAATGGTTGTCGGCGCAATGTTGCAGGTACTGGCGCATGTCGCGGGTGGAGATGCCCGCGACGCCGCCGGAGAGCACGTCTTCGGCGAACTGCACTTCGCATTCGATGGCTTCGGCCAGCATGTCGTAGACCTGCTGCTTCATTTGGTCATCGAACAAGTCCGGCTCTTCCTCGCGCACGGTGCGGATGGATTCGAACGCGAATTCCATGTGGCAGCTTTCGTCGCGGAACACCCAGTTGGTGCCCGCCGCCAGGCCCGGCAGCAGGCCGCGCGAGCGGAAGTAGTACACGTAGGCGAAGGCGGCAAAGAAGAACAGGCCTTCGATGCAGGCGGCAAAGCAGATCTGGTTGAGCAGGAACTGGCGACGCTGTTCGCGGGTTTCGATGCGATGCAGGTCCTGGATCGAATCGATCCACTTGAAGCAGAAATCCGCCTTCTTCTTGATCGCCGGGATGTTTTCCACCGCCGCGAACGCCTTGAAGCGTTCTTCCGGATCGGGCAGGTAGTTATCCAGCAGGGTGAGGTAGAACTGCACGTGCAGGGCTTCCTCGTACAACTGCCGCGACAGGTACATGCGCGCTTCGGGCGCGTTGAGGTGCTGGTAGAGATTCAGCACCAGGTTGTTCGACACGATGCTGTCGCCGGTGGCGAAGAACGCCACGAGGCGATGGATCAGGTGACGATCGGCCGGCGACATCTTGGAGTGCAGGTCGGTGATGTCGATCTGGAAGTTGATCTCGTCCACCGTCCAGGTGTTCTTGATCGCGTTCCGGTACATCTCGTAGAACTGCGGGTAGCGCATCGGGCGCAAGGTCAGCTCGAAGCCGGGGTCGAGCAGCATCTGGCGGGGTTGGGTGGACATGATGTTCTCGTTTTCTCGATCCTTCCCCTTGCCGGAGAAGGTGGCGCGCAGCGCCGGGTGAAGATTTGACCAAAAGCTCCGGTCGTGGCCACAACCCCGCTCTCGTCGCGAGCGGGGTTCAGTGACTGCTTACTGGCACGCCTCGCAGGATTCCGGATTTTCCAGCGAGCACACCACTGCCTGTTCGGGGGTGTACTTGCTGGCTCCCACGGTGGTCTTGGTGATCTTGGTAGCCGGGCGCGAGCGCAGGTAGTAGGTGGTCTTGATGCCGCGCTTCCATGCGTACATGTACATGGAGGAGAGCGAGCCGATGTTCGGGCTTTCCTGGAACAGGTTGAGCGAGGCGGATTGATCGATGAAGGCGCCGCGATCGGCCGCCATGTCGATGAGCGAGCGCATCGGCAGTTCCCACGCGGTGCGGTAGGTCTGGCGCAGCGGCTCGGGAATCTGGTCGATGCCCTGGATCGAGCCTTCGGCCAGCTTGATCTCGTCGCGCATGTCCGCCGTCCACAGGCCGAGCTTCTTGAGTTCTTCCACCAGATATTTGTTGATCTGGATGAAGTCGCCCGAAAGCGTTTCGCGCTTGAACAGGTTGCTCACCTGCGGCTCGATGCACTCATAACAACCGGCGATCGAGGCGATGGTGGCCGTGGGCGCGATGGCGATCAGCAACGAGTTGCGCAGGCCGTGTTCCTTGATGCGCTCGCGCAGGCCGTTCCAGCGCTCGGCATCTTCGGGTACCACGCCCCAGGCTTCGAACTGGAGTTCGCCTTGGGCGGCGCGGGTATCGGCGAAGGAAGGATGCTTGCCGCGCTCGCGTGCCAGTTCGCAGGAAGTTTCCAGCGCATGGAAGTAGATGGTTTCGGCGATCTTCTTCGAGATGTTGCGCGCGCTTTCGCTGTCGAACGGCAGGCGCATCTTGAAGAACACGTCCTGCAAGCCCATGCAGCCAAGGCCGACCGGGCGCCAGCGCAGGTTGCCGCGACGTGCGGTTTCGATCGGGTAGAAGTTCAGGTCGATGACGCGGTCGAGCTGGCGCACGGCCAACTGCACGGTTTCGGCCAGCTTCTCGTAATCGAACTCGCCGTACTCGTTGAAGTGGTGCGCGAGGTTGATCGAGCCGAGGTTGCACACCGCGGTTTCATCGTTCGAGGTGACTTCGAGGATCTCGGTGCACAAGTTGGACAGGTGGATGACGTTGCCGGCCTTGGCGGTTTGATTGCTGGCCTTGTTGCACTTGTCCTTGAACGTCATCCAGCCGTTGCCGGTCTCGGCCAGCGTGCGCATCATGCGGGCGTAGAGCTTGCGTGCCGGAATGGTTTTGGCGGCCTTGCCCTGGGCCTCGGCCTGCTCGTAGGCGCGCTCGAAGGCTTCGCCGTACAGATCGGTGAGCTGCGGCACCACGCGCGGGTCGAACAGCGACCATTCCGCATCCGCTTCGACGCGGCGCATGAAGAGGTCGGGAATCCAGTTGGCGAGGTTGAGGTTGTGGGTGCGGCGGGCTTCGTCGCCGGTGTTGTCGCGCAGTTCGAGGAAGTCCTCGATGTCGGCATGCCAGGTTTCCAGATACACGCAGGCCGCGCCCTTGCGCTTGCCGCCCTGATTGACCGCCGCCACCGACGAATCCAGCGTCTTGAGCCACGGCACGATGCCGTTGGAATGACCGTTGGTGGACTTGATCAGCGAGCCGCGCGAACGTACCCGGGTGTAGGCCACGCCGATGCCGCCGGAGAATTTGGAAAGCTGCGCGATGTCGCCGTATTTCTGGTAGATCGATTCGAGCGAATCCAGCGGCGAATCGAGCAGGAAGCACGAGGACAGTTGTTCGTGCGTGGTGCCGGCGTTGAACAGTGTCGGCGAGCTGGGCAGGTAGTCCAGGTTGCCCATGCGCTGGTACAGCGCCAACGCTTCGTTGACGTCTTCAGACAGCGCGCAGGCGATGCGCAGGAAGAACTGCTGCGGGGTTTCGATCACCTGGCGGGTGTGCGGGTGGCGCAGGAGATAACGGTCGTACAGCGTGCGCAGGCCGAAGTAGTCAAAGCGCAGGTCGAGCGAGGCGTCCAGCGCATCGTTGAGCTTGCGTGCATTGGTCTGCACGAAGCCTAGCAGGCGATCGTTGATCAGGCCGACTTCATGGCCGCGTGCAACGGACTGGGAAAACGCATGGATTTCCTGGCCGGTGACTTCCTTGGTGATGTAGCCGGCCAGAAGGCGCGCGGCCAGGCGGCTGTATTCGGGCTCCTCGGTGGTCAGCATCGCGGCGGTGCGGATCGAAAGTTCGTCCAGCTCGCGCGTGGTGGCGCCGTCGTAGAGGCCGGAAATCGTGCGGGTGGCCACGCGCATCGGATCGACCGCGTACAGGCCTTCGGCGCAGCGCTGGATGGCGCGCACGATCTTGTTGAGATCCACCGGTTCGCGCATGCCGTTGCGCTTGGTCACCGTCATGGTGCCGCTGGAGTGTGGCGGGGTCAGTGAGAAGTTGTCGCGCGGCGGGCGGGGGGAAGCCAGGTTCGCGTCGCCCTGCGATGCAAGAGTGTTGGACATGAGATCGGGCTCTCCATGGATAGAACTGAAGTCACCCCGCGGTTGGCATACAAGTGCGCCCCTGTGCGCTTGCCGTCGCGGCCTGTTGGTGCATTGCCCGGGAAGTGGTGATCGGAGCATCCGGATCCGTACAGGATCGGCTGTGGTTTCCGACCGACTCCCCCTCCCGAAGGCGGCGCCGAAGCCGGATTGCACCCTGAGGCGGTGCGATCCGCACCACAAGTTATCCGGGCAGGAGCCGGGGGTCAAACCCAATATCTTGGGATTTATCACCCAAACGGTGATGTTATCCCGGCCAGTCCGCACCACCATGCGCTTTTACGGGGTGCGGGCGCGCGAGGCACGAGGATGGGGAGATGAGGAGGGCCGAACAGCGGCTCAATGACTTACCTGAGTGTTGTGCGCAGACAACAAAACAAGCCATTGATCTCTCTTGTTTTTTGCGCTGCATCACACTTTTTCGGGATTTGGCTCGCCGGTTTGCAGCCGCCACAGGGCGGCGTAGATGCCGTCGCGGGCCAGCAGGGCCTCGTGCGTGCCGTATTCGACCATGCGGCCGGCTTCCATCACGCAGATGGCATCGGCATGGCGCACGGTGGAGAGGCGGTGCGCGACGATGAGGGTGGTGCGTTCCCGCGTGACCTCGCGCAGGGCGGTCTGGATGGCCGCTTCGGTTTCGTTGTCCACCGCCGAGGTGGCTTCGTCGAGCACGAGGATGGCCGGGTCGCGGTACAGCGCACGCGCGATTGCGATGCGCTGGCGCTGGCCGCCGGAAAGTCGGCTGCCGCGTTCTCCGACCGCGCTGGCATAACCGTTGGGCAGTGTGGTGATGAAGTCGTGCGCCTGTGCCAGCCGCGCGGCCTGCTCGATGCGTGAAGCGTCGGGGGTGGCATCGCCGTAGGCGATGTTGTCGGCGATGCTGCCATCGGTGAGGAAGGGGTCCTGCGCCACATAACCAATGTGCTGGCGCAGATGGGCAGGATCCAGCCCGGCCATGTCCACGCCATCCACGAACACCCGGCCTGTGTCCGGCGAGACGAATCCCATCAGCAGTTTCAGCAGGCTGCTCTTGCCGCCGCCCGTGCCGCCGACCAGCGCGACGGTGGTGCCGGCCGGAACGGCGAGATCGATGCCGTGCAGCACTTCGCGGCCGTCGTAGGACAGGCGGATGGCCTGGAAACGCACATCGCCGCGTACCGGTGTCGGCAGGCGACCTTCGGGGGCGGGCGGCAGCGGCGCGTCGATCACATCCATCACCCGGTTCACCGAGGCCAGCGCGCGCTGGTAGAGATCGGTCATGTCGGCCAGCCGGGTCAGCGGCCAGAGCAGGCGTTGGGTCAGATACACCAGCGCCGAATACGTGCCGACGCCCAGCTCGCCTTCGAGCGTTTTCCAGCCGCCATAGAGCAAGGTGGCGACGAAACCGGCCAGTACCGCCATGCGGATCACTGGCGTGATGGCGGCGGCGAAGCGGATCGCCTCGGCATTGCGGGCGCGATAGCCGTCGGAGGCCGCGCGCACGTGTTCGAGTTCAGCGTTTTCCGCGGTGTAGGCCTTGATCGTCGCGATGCCGGCCAGGTTGTTGTTGAGCCGATCCGAAACCGTCGCGGCGGCCTCGCGTGCGGCGGCGTAACGCGGGGCGAGTTTTTTCTGGAACCAGAACGCACCCACCAGGATCAGCGGGATGGGCAGGAAGGCCAATGCCGCCAGATCGGCGGTGAGCACGAAGAACACACCGCCCACCATCAGCGAGGACACCGCCACCTGGATCAGATCGTTGGCGCCGGTGTTGAGGAAGCGCTCGACCTGATGCACGTCTTCGTTCAAAACCGCCATCAATCGCCCGCTGCGTGCGCTGGCCACGAAATCCGGCGGCAACGCCTGCACATGCGAATAGGCTGCCAGCCGCAGTTCGTGCTGGAGGTCCTGTGCCAGCCTGCGCCACTTGATCGCGTAGAGATACTCGAACAGCGATTCGGCCAGCCATACCACGATGGTGATGCCGGTGAGCAGCATCAACTGCTGCAACGGATCGGCGATGCCCATGCGTGCCAGAAACGAATCGCGCTGATTCACCACGATGTCCACCGCCACGCCGATCAAGGCTTCGGGCAACACATCGAACACCTTGTTCAGGACCGAATACAGCGACGCCAGCGCGGCATCGCGACGATACGGGCGGGCATAGCCGAACAGGCGACGCAGCGGATGGCGCGGAGCGGAAGCAGAAGGAGCATTCATCCGCCGATTGTCCCATGCTGGCCAGAATTACAATGCGTGCCTCATTGTGCCGATTCGGGAGCAAGGGTCATGACTGCACAGATCCGTTTTGACGATGGCGCCGCCTACGAGCGCTACATGGGCGTGTGGAGCCGGCGTGTGGGCGAGGCTTTCCTCGACTGGCTGCCCATCGCATCGGGTGGGCGCTGGCTGGATGTGGGCTGCGGCAATGGCGCTTTCACCGAAGTGATCCTGGCGCGTTGTGGGCCGTCGCAGGTGGTCGGCATCGATCCTTCCGAGGCGCAACTGGACTATGCCCGTGCGCAGCCGGCGTTGCGCGATGTGAAGTTCCTCGCGGGCGATGCGATGGCATTGCCGCTGGACGACAACGATTTCGATGTCGCGGTGATGCCGCTGGTGATCTTCTTCGTGCCCGATCCAGCCAAAGGCGTGGCGGAAATGGTGCGCGTGGTGCGCCCCGGAGGATGGGTTGGCGCCTATGCCTGGGACATGCCGGGCGGCGGTTTTCCCTACGACACCTTGCGCCATGATTTGCAGGCTTGTGGCGTGAGCGTGCCGAAACCGCCCAGCCCCGAGGCGTCACGCATCGAGACATTGGAGGCGCTCTGGAAAGACGCCGGCCTGACCGCCGTGCAGACCCGCCGCATCGACGTGCAACGCAGCTACGCCGACTTTGAAGATTACTGGGACACGGTACGCGCGGCCCCGAGCGTGGGCGACCTGATCGCCACGATGGCGCCGGAGACGCGCGCCGCGCTGAAAGCGCGGATGCACGGGCGAATGGCAGCGGATGCGGCGGGTCGCATCACGCTGTCTGCCCGCGCCAATGCGGTGATGGGGCGCGTGCCCGACCAGGCTTGATCGGGCGCATGGCGTAACAGCGACAGGGCCTTTGCGCGCATGCGATTCCTGCACTGAGCGCGGACCTGCGGCCGTCGCAAGCTCCCGCCCGAGTGCCGGGCCGGACGGCAAGGGTCAGCCCGCCGCCTCCCGCATCAACGCCAGCAAGCCATCCCGGAATGCCGGCCCGCCGCCATGTGCCGGATGACGGATCTTGGTGGCGGCGATGCCCAGCGCGTCCAAGCAGCTCATGCCGATGTTGCCGACCGCCGCGATGTGGCGTGGCTGGTAGAGCGCAATCAGTTGTTCGAGTTGCGGCAGGGCATCGCGGCGCAGCTCGGTGGGCGTGGGAGTGCGGTTGGAGTCGTCCTTGCCGGGCTGGTGCGGATGCAGCGGCAGCGCCGGCCACACCAGCGGCGGGCAGGGCAATTCCTGGAACACGCGCTGTACCACGGTGGCACTGGCCTCGCCATGGAGCTTTTCGCCTTCGGCGATCAATTGATAACCGGCAGCTTGGCCACCGAACAGGCCGAAACGATCCTTCGGCCCCATCATGATTTTTTCCGAACAGAAATTGACGCCGGTACGCCACGCGCCGCGATAGCCGGGGGCTTCGCCGATCAGAAGCACCGTGGGTCGCCATGGCAGCAGTTGCTTGAGGAAGGTCTGGAGATTGGCCAGGCGGATGCGTCCGGCCGGCGTGGCCGGATCGTACAGCGCATGTGCGTTGGCACGGTCATGGAACCCTTGCAGGGTGTGGAGCCAAGGTTCCAGTCGAGACAGCATGCGGCGGGCAAAAGCCGTGTCCATGGTGCTTCTCCTCCATGCGGTACTGGCGTCCGATAGTGCGCCGCCACACGACACTTTCGACTGAACACACGTTCATTTTTTCGCCGAACCGCGCAATCGGCGTACTCGGTGGAGGCGCCGCCGACTGCGTCGTTATGCGGTTTTCCCCACTGCCGTTGGGTTTTCGCTGCACTGCGGCAAAAACTTCCAGCAAGGGCTTGACATCGCGAAAGACTGCGATCCAGCATCAGGCCCATGTCCTCTCCATCCTTTCATCGCCCGAAGTCGCGAGCGCCCAACGGCAGCCTTCTGCTTGGCCTTCGACTCATTAGCCGACACCCGTGCGGAACGGCGGCTTGGGCCTGAACTGAAGAAGACCCCAAGACACCGAAACCCCGCACCGGGAAGCCGATGCGGGGTTTCTCGTATCTGGCCCCGACAAAGCCAGCGCCTTCCACGCCACTTCATACAGCGACGCCCAAGCAGCCATGCACAGTGATGCCATCAAATCCGGACCCGATCACGCCGCCGCCCGCGCCATGCTGCGCGCCACCGGTCTCACCGCGCAGGACATCAAGAAGCCGCTGATCGCGGTGGTGCACAGCTGGTCGGATGTTTCGCCCTGCAACCTCAATCTGCGCGATCTGGCCCAGCACGTGCGCGAGGGTGTGAAGGCTGCCGGCGGCACCCCGATCGAGTTCAACACCATCGCCGTGACCGACGGCATCGCGATGGGCAGCCCCGGCATGAAAGCCTCGTTGGCCTCGCGCGAACTGATTGCCGATTCCATCGAACTGGCCGTGCGTGGCCATTGTCTGGATGGCGTGGTGGTGTTGTGCGGCTGCGACAAGACCATTCCCGCTGCCGCCATGGCGCTGGCGCGGCTCGATCTGCCCGGGCTCATGCTGTACGGCGGCAGCATCCTGCCCGGTTGCCACAAGGACAAGGCGATCACCATCCAGGACGTGTTCGAGGCCGTCGGCGCACACGCCGCCGGCAAGATCGATGCGCAGGAACTGGAAGACATCGAAGGCGCGGCCTGCCCTGGTGCGGGCGCGTGCGGCGGCCAGTTCACCGCCAACACGATGGCGCTGGCGACGACTTTCCTCGGCCTCGCGCCGGTCGGGCTGAACGACATTCCCGCGCCCGATCCAGCCAAGCTCGGTGCCGCGCGCGCGTGCGGCGAGCGGGTGATGGCTTTGGTACGCGAAGGCATTTCCGCGCGTTCCTTCGTCACCCCGCAATCCATCCGCAATGCCGCGGTCGCCGCGACCGCGACAGCCGGTTCCACCAATGCCGTGCTGCACCTGATCGCCATCGCGCGTGAAGCGGGTTTTTCGTTCGCGCTGGACGAATTTGACGCCATCAGCCGCCGTACGCCGGTCATTGCCGATCTCAAGCCCGGCGGCCGTTTCATGGCCCCGGACATGTATCTGGCCGGGGGTTCTGCCCTGCTCGGACAGCGCTTGATGCAGGCGGGATTGATCGAGGACGCACCCACCGTCAGCGGCAAGAGCCTGTTCGCCGAGTTCTCCGAAGCCAGCGAGCGCGAAGGCCAGAAGGTGATCTACCACGCCGATGCGCCGGTCAAGGCGCGCGGCGGCTACGGCATCGTCTACGGCAACATCGCGCCCGATGGTTGCGTGGTGAAACTGGCCGGGCACGAGGCCCTGAAATTCGAAGGCACGGCACGCGTGTTCGATGGCGAAGAAGCCTGCTTTGCCGCCGTGCAGAAACGTGAAATCCAGGCCGGTGATGTCGTGGTCATCCGTGGCGAAGGCCCGGTCGGCGGCCCCGGCATGCGCGAGTTGCTGGCCG
>JAEXRB010000086.1 GCA_023438325.1 Pseudomonadota bacterium
GGTTTCGCCTACCGGGGTAGGAAAGAACGCCGAGGCGTTGTTGACCAGCGCATCCAGCCGGCCGAAGCGCAACACGGTGTGTTCCACCAACGAGGGCAGCTTGGAGACATCGGAAAGATCGGTACACAGCAGCACGGTGCTGTTGCGGCGCGATTCTTCCAGCGCATCCTGCAAGGCGGCCGCTTCCCTGGCGCTGTCGCGGTAATGCAGGGCGAGGTCGTAACCGGCCGTGTGCAGGCGGGTGGCGATGGCGGCGCCAAGGCGGCGCGCGGCGCCAGTGACGAGGGCGACAGGGCGGGGAGCATTCATGCCGTCTACCTTAGCCTTTCGGCCCGCGCCGAATCCATCGGGCCGATCACGGATAGGCGCGCGCTTTACCATACGTCACTTTCTGCTGGAGAAACCGCGTGCGCGTCGACCTGCCTGAACCCGAAGAACTTGCGCGTGCGCACAGTGCCGAATTGGTCGCTGCGCTGCGCGCGACCATAGCCGCCGAAGGCGGGGCGATTCCGTTTTCGCGCTACATGGAGCTGGCCTTGTATGCGCCGGGATTGGGCTATTACAGCGCCGGGGCGCACAAGTTCGGACGCGCCGGAGATTTTGTCACCGCGCCGGAACTGGGGCCGTTGTTTGCCCAGTGCGTGGCCGAGGCCGTTGCGCCGGTATTGCAGCAGGTGGGTGGCGGACAGTTTCTGGAGCTGGGTGGCGGCAGCGGCGCGTTCGCGCAGGATGTGCTGATCCATCTGGCGATGCTGGAGGCCGTGCCGTCGCGCTACGCCATCCTGGAGCCTTCCGCCGACTTGCGTCAGCGCCAGCGCGAACGCCTTGCCGCCGCGCTGCCGCGTGCCTTGTTCGAGCGCGTGGCCTGGCTGGACGGGCCGCCGCAGGAAGAATGGCGCGGCGTATTGTTCGCCAACGAGGTGCTGGATGCATTGCCGACACCGCGTTTTTCCATGCATGGCGGGGATGTTTACGAGGAGTTCGTCGCGCTCGATCCACAGGGCGGATTCGTGCGTGTCGATCAGCCCGCCGATGCGTTTCTTTCCGGCGCGGTACGGCACTTGGAGCGCTATCTGGACAGGGCATTCAGCGATGGCTTCCGCTCCGAAGTGCTGCCGCAGTTGCCGTATTGGGTGCAGGCGGTGGGTGGTTTGCTGCGCCAAGGCGCGATGTTGTTCATCGATTACGGCCATCCACGCCGCGACTACTACGCCGCGCAGCGCAGCGCGGGCACCTTGCGTGGCTTCTATCGGCATCGTTTGATCGACGATCCGTTCCTGTGGCCGGGCCTGACCGATCTGACGGCCTCGGTGGATTTCACTGCGCTGGCCGAGGCGGGCACCGGGGCCGGTTTCGATCTGACCGGTTATGCCACTCAGGCTGGTTTCCTGCTCGGCAACCAATTGCCGCAATGCTTCGAGACGATGCACGCGGTAGCGGCGGACGAGGCCACGCGCTATGCCCTCGGGCAGCAGGTCAAGCAACTCACATTGCCGGGCATGATGGGTGAGTCCTTCCAGGCAATGGGGTTTGCCCGTGGCGTGGATTTTGGCCACGCCTTCCTGCAGGGCGACTTGCGCTGGCGGTTGTGATGCGCAACTTGCGCTGGCCGCGCTTCTGGTTGGGCTTGTGGATTTCCGCGATCGTGGTGGTGATCGTGCTGTCGCTGGTTCCGCCGCCCTCCGTACCACTCGAAGCGACGCTCCATATCGACAAACTGCTGCACTTTTTCGCGTATTTCGCACTTGCCTTCGGCGCGGTGCAGCTCTTTCGTCGCGGGCGCACGCACGCATGCATCGCGCTCGGATTGATCGCGCTGGGCATCGCACTGGAATGGGCGCAAGGCACGCTCGTGCCGCATTTGCGCATGTTCGACCTTTGGGATGCGCTCGCCAATTTGCTGGGGGTGCTGGCGGGAATGGCGCTTGCCGCCACGCCGCTGGCCGGCTGCGTGCAAGGGATCGAATCGCGGCTTTCCGGGCAGTGATTCTCGCCTCAGTAAGCTGGTTCCACGCCCGTGCCAGGTTCTGAAAGCTGCACTTCGCGCAGGGCCTCTTCGGGCAAGGCGTAGGCACTTTTCAGGTGTTCGGGCTCAGTCAAAAGTTCCGGGTAGAGGCTGTTGTGCAGTACCTGCACGGCAAAGATTTCCTCCACCCCGTCGGTAAATTTCAGGAAGGCCACGGTGTTGCCGTTGTGGATGTTCAGCACCCAGATACCGGATAACCGATCACTGTTGTCATCGGTGATGGGGATGTCGGTGAAGGGGTTGCTGCTGCGCAGTTGCGACAGGCCGATGAAGGCCAGCGGGCCGAGGAAATCCAGGCCGCGGGCAAAGCCGGGCACGCGCCCCACGTCGCGGCGCTCGCCGCTGTCAGGATCCACTTGCACCAAGGCACCACGGCCAGATTCCAGCACCCAGAGGCGGTTGTCGTACCAGCGTGGCGAATGCGGCATGGAGAGGTCAGGGCACAGCACGCGCTCGCCTTCCAGGTCGATCAACAGGCCGCCGTTGCGCTTGTTGGTGCGCCAGCCGCCGGGGCTGTTGGCGTTGCCCAGACAGGTGACATAACGCGGCACGCCGTCACGCATACCCAGGCCATTGAGGTGGCAGCGGTCTTCCGGGGCGTAGTGGCTGACGAACGAGGGCCGCCAGCGCGGCACGAAGCTGGAGCGAGTATCGAGCGTGCACAGGCAGGAAAACAGCGTATTGACGAACCACAGTTGCCCATCGGCGGCCCAGGCCATTTCGTGGATGTCGATGGCGCCGGTAACGTGCGAGCGCCGCGCCAGATACACCGCATCGTGGCGCGGTGGATCCTCCAGCTTGCTCGCCATGGCCGGCATGTTGTGGAACTCGGTGATTTCCAGATTGGTGCCCAGCGCCAGCCGGCCAGCATCCGTGGCCATGCCCATGGGGCGATTGAAATTGCGGAAGTGGGTGTTGATGGCGTTGCCATCGGCGCGCAGCAACACCAGCTTGCCGGCTTGATAGGTGCTCACCGCCAGCGAACTGCCAAAGTGGCGCAGTACGTCCGGGAAGTTGCTGGTGTGGACGCTGGCCAGCGATTGCGCCGGTACGGCGGCAGGTTCGGCGAGGGCGTTTGTGGCGTCAGGTGGCTGGCCGTAGCGGGTCATGCGTTGTTTCCGGTGGTCGGGTGTGGGCGGGGCGGTTACTTGAGTTTCGCGCCGCGGAAATAGTGTGCCCGGACATCCAGCCCGCGTGGGCTCCTGCCGATGTAGCAAAAACGCGGGTTGATCCATTCGGCCTTGCGCCCGACGCTGCCGAAGCGGTCGTTTTCCAACTCCAGCAG